>JAQULN010000183.1 GCA_028718575.1 Candidatus Krumholzibacteriia bacterium
CGGCGGCGCCGGCCGCGGCGCAGTCGCATTTGCAGAACACCGACGGCCGCGGCGAGCCCTTGCCGGCCGAACTGGAGGGAGTCGGCGTCACCGAACAGCTCGGCTCCCAGGTGCCGTTGGAGCTGCGCTTTAGAGACGAATCAGGCCAGGAGATGCAGCTCGCGCGGTACTTCGACGGCAAGCGGCCGGTCATTCTGAACCTGGGTTACCTGGGCTGCCCCATGCTCTGCGGCCTGGTCACCAACGGCCTGCTCAACGCCATGAATGCCATGCAGCACAGTGCCGGCGAGGATTACCGCGTCTTGTCGGTCAGCATCGACCACACCGAGACACCGATCCTGGCCAGGGCCAAGAAGCAGGGATACGTGAAGCTCTATGAGCGGCCTTCCGGCGCCCAGGGCTGGCACTGGCTGACCGGCGAGGAAGACCAGATCCGCGCCCTGACCGACGCCGTGGGATTCGGCTTCGCCTGGAACGAGCGGCGGCGGGAATACGCCCACGCCGCTGTCCTGGTGGTGCTCGCGCCCGACGGCAAGGTCATGCGCTACCTCTACGGCATCGAGTTCGCGCCGCGCACGCTGCAGCTCTCCCTGGCCGAAGCCAGCCGGGGCCAAACCGCCAGCAGCCTCGACCGGATTTTGCTCTACTGTTTTCACTACGACGCCGCGGCGGGACGCTATGGCCCAGCGGCGATGAACCTCATGAAGGCCGGCGGAGCGCTCACCGTGTTCGTCGTCGCCGGCTTGATCCTGAGCCAACGGATCCGCGAACGGCGGGTCGTGCGCCAGCGTTCTTGAGCGGCGGCTTGCAATACCGAGTATATTAGTCGATATTCTGCGGCGGTCGAGACGCCGCCTGTTCGACGGGGCTGGCCACGCCATCGAGGAGAGAGCGCTCTTGGACAATGCCGCGCACCGCTTGACCGGTCTCTTGCCGGCCGTTTGCTTCCCCTTTCTGGCCCAGCTTCCCGACACCTTCTGGATGCCGTCGCAAGCCAGTACGACCGCCCGCGAGGTCGACGTCGTCTTCTATCTGATCTACTGGATCTCGGTGGTCTTCTTCGCGCTGATCGTCGGGCTGATGACCTGGTTCGTGGTGCGCTACCGGCGGCGGCGTCCCCATGACGCCGCCCAGCCGGCGCCCGCACATAGCACGTCCCTGGAGATCACGTGGACGGCGATTCCGGTCATCGTTTCGGTTCTGCTCTTCATAGTCGGGTTCAAGAGCTACATGAACATGGTGACGCCGCCCCGGGGCGCCTACGAGATCGCCGTCACCGGCCAGAAATGGAACTGGCTCTTCACCTACCCCAACGGCCATATCAGCAACGAACTGCATGTGCCGGTGGATCGGCCGGTCTTGCTGACCATGACCAGCGAGGACGTGATCCACTCGCTGTGGATACCCGCGTTCCGCGTCAAGATGGACGTGGTGCCGGGCCGCTACAATCGCACCTGGTTCGAGGCCCACACGCCCGGCACGTACCCGTTGCTGTGCACGGAGTATTGCGGGGTCGGCCATGCCGACATGCTGACCACCGTGACCGTGCACCCCAGCGGCCGCTTCGATACCTGGCTCGAGGCGGCGAGCAACCTGTTCGACACGTTGCCGCCGGCCGAAGCAGGCGCGCTGCTTGCGCGGCGTTTGGGTTGCGTAGCCTGCCACAGCGTCGACGGCGCCGGCGGCATCGGACCCAGCTTCGTCGACCTCTACGGCAGCACCGTCGCGACGCGCGACGGCAAGCAGCTTTTGGCCGACGAGAACTACATCCGGCGGTCGATCGTCGACCCGATGGCCGAACTCGTCGCAGGCTATGATCCGGTCATGCCGACCTACGCCGGCCGCATCAAGGACCAGGAGATCACCGGCATCATCGCCTACCTGAAATCGCTGTCCCGCCACGCTGGCGGCGACGCCGAACTCGAGACCGCCGCGCCCGCCGAACCGGGCGTGCCCACGGAGGTGCGCTAGATGAACACCGGCGCTGCGACAATCGCCGACCGCTCGAACGGCGCCGCCGGCCGCCCGCACGGCGAGAACTACCTGAACTGCGCGTCCGGCTGGCGCTCCTGGCTGTTCACGCTGGACCACAAGCGCATCGGGGTCATGTATCTGGCGGCGATTCTCTTCTCGTTCTTCCTGGGCGGGATCTTCGCCCTGCTCGTGCGCACGGAGCTGATCAGCCCGGGTCACACCATCATGGACGCCGACAGCTACAACCGCGCGTTCACGCTGCACGGCGCGATCATGACCTTCCTGTTCATCATCCCCGGCATCCCGGCCGCCCTGGGCAATTTCGTGCTGCCGTTGTTGCTCGGCGCCAAGGACGTAGCCCTGCCGCGCTTGAACCTGGCCAGCTTCCATATCTACGCGATCGGCGCCGTGATGGCGGTGGCGGCGATCCTGCTCGGCGGCGTGGACACCGGCTGGACCTTCTATACGCCTTACTCGACCACCACCAGCGGCCAGGTGGTGATGGTGACCCTGGCGGTCTTCGTGCTGGGGTTCAGCAGCATCTTCACCGGGATCAACTTCATCGTCACGATCCACAAGATGCGGCCGGCCGGCATGGGGTGGTTCCGCATGCCGCTGATGCTGTGGGCGCTCTACGCGACGGCGATCATCCAGGTGCTTGCGACCCCGGTGCTCGCGATCACGGTGCTGCTCCTAGTCGCCGAGCGCGTCCTGGGCATCGGCGTCTTCGACCCCGCTTTGGGCGGCGACCCGGTCCTCTTCCAGCACTTCTTCTGGTTCTACAGCCATCCCGCCGTATACATCATGATCCTGCCGGCGATGGGCGTGATCTCGGAGCTGATCTCGACCCACAGCCGCAAGACCATCTTCGGCTACCGCGCCATCGCCTACTCCAGCATCGCCATCGCGGTGTTCAGCTTCCTGGTCTGGGGCCATCACATGTTCGTCTCGGGCCAGAGTCCGCTGGCGACCGTGATCTTCTCGGCCCTGACGTTCTCGGTCTCGATCCCGTCGGCCGTCAAAGTCTTCAACTGGCTCGCGACCATGTACAAGGGCGCGATCAAGCTCGAGACGCCGATGGTCTACGCGCTGTCGTTCATCTTCCTGTTCGGAATCGGGGGTCTTACCGGTCTGTTCCTGGCGACCCTCGCGACCGACGTCCACCTGCATGACAGCTACTTCGTGGTCGCGCATTTCCACTACACGATGATGGGCGGAGTTGTGATCGCCTTCCTGGCCGGCATCTTCCACTGGTGGCCCAAGATGTTCGGCCGTTTGTTTTCGCAGAAGTGGGGCAACATTGGCGCCGTCTTGGTGTTTGCGGGCTTCAACCTGACGTTCTTCTCGCAGTTCGTCATGGGCAGCAAGGGCATGCCGCGGCGTTATTACAGCTACCCGCCCGAGTTCGAGATCTACCATCAACTCTCGACTTACGGCAGCTACCTCCTGGCCGTCGGGCTCTTCGTCGCCGCGGGCGTGCTCTTGCATAGCCTGCTCGCCGGCCGCCGCGCGCCCGCCAACCCGTGGGGCAGCGCTACCCTGGAGTGGCAAGCCGCCTCGCCGCCCAGCCACCAC
Organism: Candidatus Krumholzibacteriia bacterium; assembly: GCA_028718575.1. Lineage (GTDB taxonomy): Bacteria > Krumholzibacteriota > Krumholzibacteriia > LZORAL124-64-63 > LZORAL124-64-63 > Glo-17. The sequence continues at coordinate 3,550 of JAQULN010000183.1, forward strand.
AACTTCGACGGCCCGGTCATCCTGACCGACCCCTACGATTACAGCGGCCTGGTCTGGGACGCCGAAGAGCAGGGTTTCGTGCGCACCGCGCACGAGGAGGTCGTCCGCTGATGGCCAGCGTCGCCGCCAACCCGCGTTACGAGGGCAAGCACCACCTGGCGCACCACTTCGACACCCGCCGCCAGCAGTTCGACAGCCACAAGCTGGCGATGTGGCTGTTCCTGGTGACCGAGGTCCTGATGTTCGGCGGCCTCTTCTGCGCCTACACGATTTATCGCGCGAGCCATCCGGAGATCTTCCTGTTCGCGCACACGCTCCTGGACAAGAACCTCGGCGCCGTCAACACCATCGTCCTGTTGTTCAGCTCGTTCACGATGGCCTGGGCCGTGCGGGCGGCGATGCTGGGCGAGCGGCGCCGTTTGTCGGCACTGCTGGCGATCACCCTGCTCTGCGGATTCGGCTTCCTCGGCATCAAGGCCGTCGAGTACAACCACAAGTGGCAGCACGGTTTCCTTTGGGGGCAGCACTTCGCCTATGCCGAGTTGCAGGACTATCTGGCGGGCCACGGCACGGACGCGGCAACGGGGCCGGCGCCGGACCCCGCCGCCGACGCGCACGCCGCCGCCGTCATGGCCGAGCTGGATCTCGCCGCCGCGGTGACCGTCGCCCACGGCCATGATCCGGCGCTGATCCCGCGCAACGTCCACATCTTCTTCGGTATCTATTTCGTGATGACCGGTCTGCACGGGATCCACGTGCTCGCGGGCATGATCGTGATCGGCTGGCTGCTGCGGCGCTCCCTGCGCGGCGATTTCGGCACCCGCAACTACACCGCCGTCGACCTGGGGGGGCTCTATTGGCACCTGGTCGACCTGATCTGGATCTTTTTGTTCCCGTTGCTCTACCTGATCCACTGACGGAGACCGCCATGCCCGAATCAGATCGCAGCCATCGTCCCCTCCCCGCCAACCGGGCCGTATTCGGCACCACCGATACCGACAGCGTGCATGACGAACCCGGCGGCGGCGACCTGCACCCGCACCCGGTGCCGTTGTGGATGCTGGGCGGGGTATTCGCGACATTGGTCGTCCTGACCGTGCTGACCGTGGCCGCCACCTACGTGGATCTAGGGCGCCTGAACGTCTGGGTAGCCCTGGCGATCGCCGCGGTGAAAGGCACGCTCGTGGCTGAGATCTTCATGCACCTGCACTGGGACCGGCCGTTCCACCGCATCGCGTTGCTCGCGGCCGTCGCGTTCGTGGCCCTCTTCATCGGGATTGCCATGCTGGACCGGGTGACGTACCTGCCCGACTTGATACCCGGCCATGCTCCGGGGGTGCAGCAGTAGCTTCGGCTCTTCCGGATCGCAGTCAGGCGTTCGTGCGGCATGTTCTCGCGCCGACGGCGCTGTGGAGTTGCCGTACGAACGCGTGACTGCGATTCCGAAAACCAGCAAACTGAGAGTAATTCCGAGCAGCGGCGGACACCGGCGCAACGGCAACGGAGGAACATCGCGTCCGCGATTTCGCGGCGTTGTTCCCTCTTGCTGCCGAGTATGGTATAATCGCCTTGCTCGCTGCGTGCCGGCAACGCCCGTCACGCATGGTCCGGGTTTAGAGAGGGAGTTGAACTCATGCGCTTCTTGCTAACTTCGTTTGTGTTCCTGGTCTTGGCCGGGGCAACCATGGCCATCGATCTCGGGAATCAACCGCCCGCCAAACCGGCGGACAACTCGGTTTACTTCCCGCCGGATGAAGTTCGGCAGGGGGGTGATACGGTCGCCACGGTCGTGCCCATCACTTATCCCGGTTCGTACACCGGCACCACCGCCGGCTACGTGGACGACTACGACGAAGCGTGCCCATACGCGGGAACGGCGCCTGACGTCGTGTATGCCATCACACCGGCGACGGACGTAACGTTGAGCTTCGATCTCTGCTTTTCGTCGTACGACACCAAGATCTTCATCTACCGCGAGGATATGACGCTGGTCGCCTGCAACGACGATTTCTATTTCTCTCCTCCATGCTACGAGTTTTCCTCCAAACTGGAATTCGTCTCACTGCTGGGCGGCGCTACCTATTTTGTCGTCATCGACGGCTACGGCAGCTACTCCGGTTCCTATCAACTCGACGTCGTAGAGTATGTACCGTGCGAGCTGACCTGTCCCGCCGGCGCCCAGCTCGAGAACGAGCCCCCGCTGGTCGATGGGTATGTCGACAGTTACAACAGCGGCTGCGGCAACCTGGGAGCACCGGTCTTCCAACCGATCACGGCGCTGGTGTTCTGCGGGACCGCCGGCTGGTATCTCGGTGACGGCGGCGCCGAGTACCGCGACACCGACTGGTTCCAGGTCACGATTCCGTCCACTGGCACTCTGGAGGTCGTAGGCGACGCCGAATACGCCACCTACTTGTATGAACTCGCCCCCCCAGATTGCGACACAGTGGACGTCGCGCAGATGGCAACCATCGGCCCCTGCCAAGAGAACACGCTCTCGGTCACCGGCGAGCCCGGATCGCTCGTGTGGTTGTGGGTCGGGTCGACAACGTTCTCCGGGCCAGTCAACGAGTACGTTTACGTGCTTTCACTGAACCTCGACGGCCCGGTCGCCACCGAGACCGAGACCTGGTCGGGCGTGAAGGCGCTGTTCCGGTAGCCTACCGGACACTAACACGACGCAGATCGCACGGCCCCGCCGGGGGCGGGGTCGTGCCATGCTGTCTTGTTGTTCGGAGCCCATTTTAA
>JAQULN010000184.1 GCA_028718575.1 Candidatus Krumholzibacteriia bacterium
CATGATCGAGATCTACACCAAGGAGATCCTGAAGATCCGCGATAAACTCTATGCGATCCTGGCCAAGCACACGGGCCAGACCGCGAAAAAGATCGCCGAGGACAGTGATCGCGATTTCTTTATGTCCGCGGAGGAGGCGCTCGAGTACGGACTGGTCGACAAGGTCATCGAGAGTCGGCAGGAAATCGAGTCGAAGAAGAAGTAAGAAGGAAGAAGTTAGCAGAAAGCAGCCGCGGCCGCTTGGCTCGCGCGGCGGGAGTGCTCATGAAACGCCGGCAAAACGGCAGCCCCCAGATGATCAAGTGCTCGTTCTGCGCGCGCGGACAGGACGAGGTCGCCAAGCTGGTTGCCGGCCCCAACAGCGTCTATATCTGCAATGAGTGCATCAAACTCTGCAACGACATCCTCGAGGGCGAACTGATCGACGAGGCGACGCTGGCGCCGCCGGAGTTTCCCAAGCCGCTGGAGATCAAGGATCACCTGGATCAATACGTGATCGGCCAGGATGAGGCGAAGATCTCGCTGGCGGTCGCGGTCTACAACCACTACAAACGCATCCACCACAAGCCGGGACGCGACGGGGTCGAGATCGACAAGAGCAACATCCTCTTGATCGGCAACACCGGCACCGGCAAGACGTTGCTGGCCCAGACCCTGGCGCGTTTCTTGAACGTGCCGTTCGCCATTGCCGACGCCACGGCGCTGACCGAAGCCGGCTATGTCGGCGAGGATGTCGAGAACATTCTCGTGCGTCTCTTGCAGGCGGCCGACTACAACATCGCGGCGGCCGAACAGGGCATCATCTACATCGATGAGATCGACAAGGTGGGCCGCAAAAGCGGCAATCCGTCGATCACCCGCGATGTTTCCGGCGAAGGCGTCCAGCAAGCCCTGCTCAAGATCCTCGAGGGTTCGATCGCCAACGTCCCGCCGCAGGGCGGCCGCAAGCATCCGCAGCAGAAGTACCTCGAGGTCAATACGCGCAACATCCTGTTCATTTGCGGCGGCGCCTTCGAAGGCCTGGAGAAGATCGTGCAGCGCCGCGTCGGTCAGGGTGCCCTCGGCTTCGGCCGCGAGGAGCATCACCAGCGGCGAAGCTATCAGCGGAGCGAGGTGCTGGCGCAGGTCGAGCCGCAGGACCTCATGAAGTACGGGCTGATCCCGGAGTTGGTGGGCCGCCTGCCGGTGGTCGTGCACACGAGCGTCCTGGATCGCTCTAGCATGGTGCGCATTCTGACCGAGCCGCGCAACGCGCTGACCAAGCAGTTCCAGAAGCTGCTCGAGATGGAGAACGTCGAGCTGGTGTTCGCTCCCGGCGCTCTCGAGGCGATCGCTGACGAGGCCGTCCAACGCGGGACCGGCGCCCGCGGTCTGCGCTCGATCATCGAGGCAGCCATGCGCGATGTGATGTTCGAGATTCCTTCCCAAGACGACGTCCGGCGGGTGGTCATCACCCGCGAGACCGTGACCGATGGCGCCTCCCCGGAGGTCATCTGCGGCGATCCCGATGTGGACGTCAAGGAAGCCTGATTCCGTTCGTTGCCCGCTCTTCGGTGAGCGAACCGCCGCCGCGCGCGGCTCGTTCGCGCGAAGGCATGAAGCAGTCTGGAGTTGACGACCGATGAGTGTCAGCGAGTTCGTGCTGTCGCGGGACGATGAAGAGATCGTTATTCCCACCACCTTGCCGTTGCTGCCGCTGCGCGACGTGGTCGTGTTTCCGTTCATGGTCACGCCGCTGCTCGTCGGTCGCGAAGCTTCGGTCACCGCGATCGAGTCCGCCATGAGCGGCCCCAAGCTGCTGTGCGTGGCCGCCCAGCGCGAGGCCGATATCGAGATGCCGAGCCGCGAGGATCTGCACTCGGTCGGCACCGTTATCCGGGTGCTGCAGGTGATCCGCACCCCGGACGAGACGCTCAAAATCCTCGTCGAGGGGCTGGCGCGAGTCCAACTGGAGGAACTCGAAGCCACGGACACCTATCTCAGCGCCGTCATCTCGCCGCTGCGCGAAGACATCGAGACCGGGCCCCGCATGGAGGCGCTGACGCGTTCGATCAAGGATCGGTTCAAGGACTACGTGCGCCTGAACAAGCGCCTGCCGGACGAAGTGCTGCTTTCGGTACTCAATCTCGATGAGATCGGACGCATGGCCGATTCGATCAGCGCGTACATCCTGGGCAAGACGTCGCTGAAACAGGAACTGCTCGCCGAACCGAGCCTGCAACGCCGGCTGGCGCGGATCAACCAGATCCTCGCCGACGAGTTGGAGATCTTGGAGATCGAACAGCGCATCGATACCGAGGTGCAGAGCCAAGTGCAGCGGAACCAGCGCGAGTTCTATCTGAACGAGCAGTTACGCGCGATCCGCAAGGAGCTGGGCTACCAGAGCGACGACGACAACGAAGTCGAGGAATACGCACAACGCATCCAGGCGAGCGATCTGCCGGCCGAGGTCGCAGAGACGACCCAGCGCGAGTTGTCGCGCCTGGCCCGCATGCCGGCCATGTCGCCGGAATCCACGGTCGTACGCAATTATCTCGACACGTTGCTGGACCTGCCCTGGAAAAAGCGCTCGCGCGACCGCATCGACACGATCAAGGTGCGCCAGCGACTGGACGCCGACCACCACGGGTTGGAGAAGGTCAAGGACCGGATCATCGAGTTCCTGGCCGTGTACAAACTGACCCACAAGATGCAGGGCACGATCCTCTGTCTGGTGGGGCCGCCCGGTGTGGGCAAGACCAGCTTGGGACGCAGCATCGCCGAGAGTTTGAACCGGCGGTTCGTGCGCATCTCGCTGGGCGGTGTGCGCGATGAAGCGGAGATTCGCGGCCACCGCCGTACCTACATCGGCAGTAAACCCGGCCGTATCATCGAATCGCTGCGCAAGGCGGGCACGCGCAACCCGGTGTTTCTGCTCGACGAGATCGACAAGCTGGGCGCGGACTACCGCGGCGATCCATCGGCGGCGCTGCTCGAGGTGCTCGACCCGGAACAGAACGCGCATTTCTCCGATCATTACCTGGAGGTCGATTTCGATCTCTCCCAGGTCTTGTTCATCACCACCGCCAACAGCTTGCACTCGATCCCGCCAGCGCTGGAAGACCGTATGGAGATCATTCGCCTGCCTGGCTACCTGGAACACGAGAAACTGGCGATCGCCGAGCGGTTCCTGGTGCCGCGCCAGCTCGAGCGCAACGGCATCAAGGACTGGCCGGCGGGACTGCGGCGCGGCGCGCTGCAGGCGATCATCGACGGCTACACGCGCGAGGCCGGTGTCCGCAATCTCGAGCGCGAGATCGGCGCCATCTGCCGCAAGGTGGCCAAATACCGCGCCGAGCGCAGCCGCTTCCCGGGCTGGATCACGGCGCAGAGCTTGCCCCGCTATCTCGGCGTTCCCCGTTACCGGCGCCGCCAGGTCGAGCGCGACCCCGAGGTCGGCGTGGTCGTCGGTCTGGCCTGGACCGAAGCCGGCGGCGAGATCCTCGAAATCGAAGTCAGCAGCATGGCGGGCAACGGCAAGCTGGTGTTGACCGGCAATCTGCGGGATGTCATGAAGGAGTCGGCGGCGACCGCGTTGAGTTTCGCCCGCGGGTACTGTTCCAGCCACGGCGGCGACTGGTTCCGGGAACACCAGATCCATATCCACGTGCCGGAGGGTGCGATTCCCAAGGATGGACCGTCCGCGGGAATCGCCATGGCGACGGCCATCGTGTCGCTCTTGAGCAGCCGCCGGGTACGCAAGGATGTCGCCATGACCGGCGAGATCACGCTGCGCGGCAAGGTGCTGCCGATCGGCGGTTTGCCGGAGAAAGCCGTGGCAGCGGTGCGCGCCGGCGCCAAGCACTTGATCATTCCGCGGGATAACGAGAAGGAATTCCGCGAACTCAGCCCTCTGGTGCGCAAGGAGCTGACCGTTCACCTGGTCGAGACGATGGACCGCGTGCTGGATCTGGCCCTGGTCGACGAGGGCTGATGCCGTGCAGGTGACGTTTGCCGGCAGCTTCACGGACCTGCGGCAGCGGCCGCAGCCGATCCTGCCGGAGTTTGCCTGCCTCGGCCGCAGCAACTGCGGGAAGTCGTCGCTGATCAACTATCTGCTGCAGCGCAAAAGTCTGGCGCACACGAGCCGCCATCCCGGCAAGACGCAGTTGCTGAACTATTTCCTGGTCGCCGGCGGCTACTATCTCGTCGATCTACCGGGGTACGGCTACGCCAAGGTCAGCCGTCTGCAACGGCAACGCTGGTGGCAGCTGTTCTCCGAGTATGTGGCGGATCCGCAGCGGAATCTGGCGGTGCTGCACCTGCTGGACAGCCGTCATGCGCCGAGCGAACATGACCGGGAGGTCTCAGGCTGGCTGGTCGAGAGCGGCCGCCCGTTCGCCGTCGTCGCCACGAAGATCGACAAGGTGGGCGCAACGCAGCGCCTGGCCCACTACCGGCGTATCATCGCCGATCTCGGTTTGGCGGCCGACGTGCCGTTTTTACCGACATCGTCCGCAATGAAAATAGGTCGTCAAGAAGTGATGAACTGGGTAAGGGAAACCCTGGTGATCGCCGATGAAGGTGTTTGACACGGGGCGGATATGGTCGCTATAATGAAGCTCGACGACAAGAATCACAGGATGTCGGTCAGGAGGCCGTGATGCGATCTGGTGCGGACTGCCGGTCACCTTGGAGGTTGGCCGCGGTCGTGTTGTTGTCTGTCGGGCTCAGTGCCGCTGCGGCCACCGAGTTGGACATGGCGCAACTGCCAGTCGTGGTTCCGTTCGAGTGCCAGATCTGTCACGTGGATGAACGCCCTACCTCGTTCCAGTTCGATCTCAACGCTTTTGGCGCCGACTTCCTGGCCAACGGCCGGATCTGGAACGCGACCCTGGCGGCGCTGGACTCTGACGGCGACGGCTGCACCAACGGTGTCGAGCTGGGCGATGCCGACGGCGACGGTCAAGCGGATGGTAACGTGACCAGGTTGCAGAACAACCCGGGCAACCCGGGTGATTGCGGCAATCTGGTGATCGACGCCCGGACCTGGGGCGCCTTGAAAGCGCTCTTCGATCGCCGTTGACCTCGATCGGGCTGGCTGCCCGATGATCTGCTGTAGGCCCCTCATGCGGGCCGTTTTTTTGGTGTCCACGGAACCGGGCTCTGAGCAGCCAAGGAGTTGGTGTGGAGAATCGCGTCATCGTCGGCGGCCAGTGGGGCGACGAGGGGAAGGGCAAGATCATTGACGCCCTGGGCGAGGGGTACGATTGGGTCGTTCGCTACCAGGGAGGCGCCAACGCCGGCCATACTATCCAAGTCGGCTCCCGTGAGCACGTCCTGCATCTGGTCCCGTCGGGGATCTTCCGCGAAGGTATCCGCTGTTTCCTCGGCAACGGCATGGTGATCGATCCCTGGGCGCTGCGCGAGGAGATCCTCGGCCTGGAAACCCAGCGTTTGCAGGTGCGCGATCGGTTGTTCGTATCCAGCGCCGCGCAGTTATTGATGCCTTACCATAAGCGTTTGGACGAGCTGCATGAGTCCCAGCGCCGGCGCAAGAGCATCGGCACGACCGGCCGCGGGATCGGTCCGGCGTACCAGGACAAGCTGCAGCGTACAGGCATGCGCATAGGCGATCTGACCCTGCCGCTGGAGACGCTGGAACGCAAGGCGATCGAACACATCTTGGCGGTCAACGAGGTTCTGGCGAAGCTCTATGAAGCGGAACCTTTGCCGGCCAAGATCCTCGCCGAGGAACTGGTGGTTCTGGCCCAGACGCTGCGGCCGATGATCGTCGACAGTTTTCCCGCCTTGCGCGGCGTGCGGGAGGGACGCGAATCCGCGCTGTTCGAAGGGGCGCAAGGCACGCTGCTGGACATCGATCACGGCACCTTCCCGTTCGTCACCAGCAGCAACTGCTCCGTCGGCGGCGCGCTGACCGGCACCGGGCTGCCGCCTCGCTGCCTCGGCGAGGTTCTGGGTGTCTTCAAAGCCTACTGCACCCGGGTCGGCAACGGTCCGTTCCCAACCGAGCTTCTTGCCGAAGAAGGCGAGCAGTTGCGCGCCCTGGGCGGCGAATACGGAGCCACCACGGGCCGCGCCCGCCGCTGCGGCTGGTTCGACCTGATCGCGGGGCGCTACGCCGTCGGCATCAACGGTCTGGCGGGTATCGTCATCACCAAGCTCGATGTGCTGGACACGCTGCCCATGATCAAAATCGCCGAAGCGTACGAATTGGACGGCGAACGGCGGGAGGACTTCCCCGCGCGGCCGGACGAGATCTGCCGGGCGCGCCCGCTCTACAAGGAGATG
>JAQULN010000185.1 GCA_028718575.1 Candidatus Krumholzibacteriia bacterium
CATGATCACCAGCGGTGTCGCCGAGATCCTCTACAGCGAAGCGAGCCTGGCTCCCGACGGGACCGTGCCCACCCGCTTGACGGCTGCGAACGCCGATGTGCTCGTCGTGGTGCACCCGCAGTTCCAAACCTCGACGCAGGCGTGGATCGAGTATCGTCGTCATCGCAGCGGCACCGACGCGCTGACGATCCACGCCGTCGATCCGCAACACCTCTACGACTGGTACAGCGGCGGCTTGAAGGATCCCTGGGCGATCAAACGTTTCGTCAATCATGCCTTGGACAGCCCAACCTGGGGATCCTGGGCATTGGTGCTGGTGGGGACGGCGAACGAAAATCCCCGGCAGCTAGGCGTGCCGAGCGCCGGGCGGCCGTGGTCGCGGGATTGGGTGCCGACCCACTTCCACGTCCAGACCGCGTCGTCAAACCTCCCGGAGGTGCTTGGTTCGGACAAGTGGTATGCCTGCCAGATCGCCGGGGACGCGGGCTTCCCCGGGACGATCTCGCAGCCCACGGATCTCTACGTCGGACGTTTCCCGGTCAATACGCCGGCGGAGGTCGAGCGGCTGCTGGCGAAGATCCAACAGGTCGAAAGTGCTCCCACGAGCGATCCCTGGCGCCGGCGAGGCATCTTCATCGCCGATGACGCCTGGTCCAGCGGTTCGCTGAGCGCTGAAGGAATCATCCTGTCCTACCAGGCCTGGGAGTTGCTCTTCGAGACCAGCGAAGACGGCGTGATGGCGCCGGCCTGGGTCGACAACGGCGGGATGGTCGACCTGACGGCCGAGACGGTTCTGTTGCGACCCTTCATGCACGGCGCGCATCCGAACATCGACGATACGATCCGGCTCTCCGATGCGAGGGTATGGTGCGCCAACAGCGGCGCGCCCGAGGCGCTCATCGCGGCGTTGAGCCGCGGCGGGACGCTGGCGCACTTCCAGGGACATGCGAATCATTGGGTCTTGACGCACGAACACTGGTTCCGGGACGACGCTCGCATTGCCGGCGCCCGGCGCGATGTGAACCTGCTGACGAACGTCGGCAAACCGTTCCTCTTCTGCGGCATGGGTTGCCACCTGGGCGACTTCGCTCAGAACGTGGCTGCGACGAATGGCTTCAACGAGCCTGGACTCGGCGAGAAGCTGCTGCTCTGGACCGACGGCGGCGCGGTTGCTGTCTACGCGAGCACGGGGTTCGAGTACGGGGATCCCAATCGGGATCTCAGCGAGATCTTCCTCGACCGCATGGTAAACCGGCCGCCGCACATGACGATCGGCGGCGAGACGGTGACCAGCCGGTGGCTGCTCGGCGAGCTGAAATGGGCCTCGGAAGCGGACATCCTCGCCATCAGCCAGGGTTCATTCTATCGAGGCATGGTTTATCAATTCGCGATCCTCGGCGATCCGCTCCTGATGTTCAACGGCGGCCTGCCCGAGGTCGAAGCCGAACTCACCGGCCCGAACGGCGGTCCGCTGGTGAATCTGCAGGGGGCGCTCGTGGCGGTCGACGCGTCCGGGCAGCGAACGCTCACCCTGCAGGCGCGTGACGAGGCCGGCATCGACCGCTTGCGGATCGTCGACTCGGCCGGCGCCGACCTACCGGGCGCGTTGGTCGTCGAGACTCCGTATTACGCCACCGGCAGCCGACAGATCATCAACTACGAATTGACCTTGCCGGTGCGACCTTTCGCGCACGACGTGCTGCTGCGGATCTATGACAGCGCGGCGCCCCTGGACTCCGATGCGCACGTCGTGGTGACCCTCAACGTCGCACAGGAGATCGCCGTCGTGAATCTCAACGACGGCGAGCCGCTCGATCCCACCCAATTCGCGTTCGTGGCCGATGTGCCGGTGCCGCTCGAGTTGACCGTGACCAGCGCCGCGTGGTTCGACGAGGCGACGACGGTGACGGCTGCCGGTGAGGCGGTGGAACTCTCCGGTTTCTCGAGCACCGTCGTGAACGATCACACGCTGCGGGTGCTCGTGACGGCCACGGTGCCGGCCGATAAGAGCAAGGCGGACCGCGGGATGTCTCTCGTGATCGACGGCTACCCGAGCTACGTCGCGCTCGAAACCAATCCGATTCCGCTGGCGACGGCCGGCATCAACGGCCTGGTCAGCTTTCCCAACCCTTCACCCGGCGAAACTCGCTTCTTGTTTTCCTCGACGCTGACCGCCGGCCGCGGCCGGGTGCGCGTGTGGACGGTCAGCGGCCGCCAGGTGGCCGATGTGCCGTTCACGCTGGATCGAAGCCGCATACCCGCCTCCGACGACGGCTACGCGGTGGCGTGGAACGGGCGCGACCGTGTGGGCGACCGGCTGGCCAATGGAACCTATCTCTATCGCGTGGAACTGGAGACCGGCGCCGGCCAGGTGCGCAGCGGGATGCAACGGCTGGTCATCATGCGCTGAGCGGGACGCGTCCGGCGTGCCGGCGACAGGGAGGTGCGCATGCGAGGACCGGGGCCTGCGTCGCCGCGCGCCGCCGTTTTCTTGGCGATGCTGGCGGCCGCGGCCATGCTGAACCTCGTCAGCTGCGCGGCGCCCAAACGGGTCGGCGGTGCGGCTGCGCCCGGCGGGCCTGCGCCTGCACCGGGCGCCGGCGGCCCGGTGCTGCTGCGCGTCCTGGTGGCCGAAGATCGACCCGGCTTGCTGGTGTCCTGCACCGGCGCGTGGAGTCTCCAAGGCAGCAGTCGAGAATCCGTGGCGCTCGCGCTGGCGCCGGGCGATACGCTGCTGGCGCAGGATATCGCCGGCGACGTCTTGTACACCTGCGGGCGGCAGCGCGGCCGCTCGCCGCACCTCGTGCTGCGCCCGCAAGACCCTGACGACTGGCTGCTCCTCGACGACCGCGCCTGGCGGGGCGAACTCTCCCTGATGGCCAAGCCGGCCGACGGCGTGAGCGGTACCGGCGGTCGCGGTCTCATGGCGATCAACATGGTCGAACTGGAGTGTTACCTGGCGGGGGTGGTCCCGCTGGAGATCGGCGCCCGACGCTCCGCGACGGAGCTGGCCGCTGTGGCGGCGCAGGCGATCGTCGCCAGGACGTACGCCGTCGCGCGGCGGCAGGCCGGTCGCGATCGCGGCTTCGATCTCTATGCCGACGACCGCGATCAGGTCTACGGCGGCGTAGCCAGCGAGGATTCGCTGTGCACGGCGGCGATTGCCGCCACGGCCGGCCTGGTGCTCGCCGGCGCGCAGGGTCTGGCGCCCACCTACTACCACTCGACCTGCGGCGGTCACACCGCTGCCGTCGCCGCGGTGTGGCCGACGGTGGACGATCCGCTCCTGCGCGGCGTGGCGGACCGCCGCCCGGACGGTTTGCCCTGGTGCGCCGAGAGCCGGTATGCGCAATGGCGCGAGCAGTGGACGTGGAGCGAGCTACAGTCGATCCTCGCGCGGACCTTGCCGGCTTATCTCGACTACGTCCGGCAGCCCGGGCGCGCGGCCTGGGCGAACGACGCATTCCGTCCGGCCGTTGGCGGCGCCACCGGCCGGGATCCCGGCGCGCTCATCGGCCTGTCGGTTGCCGCGCGCACGCGCGAGGGCCGGGTGGCGGTGCTCGAGATCGAGACCGCTGCCGGGCATTACCGCGTGCGCGGCGATCAGACTCGTCGCGTGCTGCGGCCCGACCCGAGCAGCAGCCGCCTCCTGCGCAGCGCCTGGTTCGAGCTCGAGGTGGCGGCCGGCCGCCAGGTTTCGGCAGCGGGTCGCGGCTGGGGGCACGGTCTCGGCCTCTGCCAGGTGGGCGCGCTGGCCCGCGCGCGCGCGGGCCAGTCGGCCGCTGCCATCTTGACGCACTACTATCCTGGCACCCGGTTGGTGCCGCTGGCCGGAGCGCCTCTGCCATGACCATCGACGCGGGGCAGCTGGCGGCACGGTTGATCGTCGGAGTGGCCGGCCCCGTTCTAGCGGACGCCGAACGGCAGTGGTTGCGCCGGTGGCAGCCGGCCGGCGTGATCTTGTTTGCGCGGAACTGCCGCGACCTGGGGCAGTGGCGCCGGCTCGTGGCGGATCTGCGGGCGGTTCTGCCTGCCGCCGCCGAGCTCTGCGCTGACCACGAGGGCGGACCGGTCTCGTTCCTGCAGGCCGTCGCGGGGCGTCCACCTGCACCGCGCACGCTCGGCGATCTGGACGACGTCGAGCGGACCCAGCGCGTCCACCAGGAGACAGGCCGGCGCCTGCGCGAGTTGGACCTGGACCGCGTCCTGGCGCCCTGCTGCGATGTGCTCACCGAGCCTGGCAATCCGGTGATCGGCGCGCGCGCGTTCGGCGTCGACTCGGCCCTGGTCGCGAGGCACGCCGCCGCTGCGATGGCGGGGCTTACCGCCGCCGGTCTTGCGGGATGCGCCAAGCACTGGCCCGGCCACGGCCACGTCCGCGTCGATACGCACGAGACCGGCATGGCCAGCGTCGGCGTTGCGGGCGGTGGCGCAGCGGCGGGCGCCGTCGCGAGCGCCACGACGGCCGACGCGTCGCGCGAAGCGGTCCAGCAGCCGTTCCTCGCCGCCCTGGCGGCCGGGGCCACGCAAGTCATGCTCGCGCACCTGCCCGCCGGGCCTGGCCGGCTGCCGGCCTCGATCGACCCTGGGGAGATTGCCGCCCTGCGCGGGCGGGTCGGGCCGCGCGTCCTGCTGGTCAGCGACGATGTGAGTATGGGCGCCCTGCGCGCGCCGTTGGCTTTGCTCGGGGTTGACGCGGGCGACGGGCGCTCCAGCGGCCTGGCCGATCCGGCGATCCTGTCGCTCGATTGGTTGCTGGCGGTGGCCGCAGCCGGCTGCGATCGGCTCCTGCTGCGCGGAATCCCGTGGCGGGCGTTGCCGCTGCCGAGCGGTGCGTCCGGCCCCCGGCTGCCGGACGCGCCCGTGCCGCTGGATCTCATGGAAGTTGGCCCGCCATCGGCGCTCTACGCCGAGACCAGGCAACTCGCCGCTGCCGCCGTAGCGCTGCGGCCAGGGTCGGAGCCGGTGCTCTGGTTCGACGCAACCGGCGCCGATCGCCTGGGCGAGGCGGCCAGTCTCCAGACCGTACTGCGCCGGCATTGGCCGCGGATTGTCCACTTGGAACCGATGGCGCCCCGTCTGGCGCCGGGCGAATCGTATGCGGCCGTGCTGATCACGAGCCACCGGCCATTGACCGTCGCGCAAGCGCAGTTGCTGGCGGGGCTGGTTGCACCGGCCGGAACTGCCGTGGCAGCGGGCCATCCGAGCCTGGCGGGCGACCTGCGCCGGCTGTTGAGCGACCGTTGGCAAGTCGATGCCATCTACGACGTTGCGGCGCCGGATCTGCTGGCTTTGCCGGGCGGCGGCGCGTCCGAGGCGCCGCCGTCTGCCCCTGCCGGCGCCATTTGACAGCCCAGACAGAGCGCGCTATATTCCGGCTCCTATGCATCCCGGCGGGGGCGTAGTTCAGTTGGTTAGAACGCCGGCCTGTCAAGCCGGAGGTCGCGAGTTCGAGTCTCGTCGCTCCCGCCACTTTCAACCGCCGCGCGGCGGTTTTTTTATTGGCGGCGTCCCGCCCTTGACCGGCGAGCGGTCCTCTGGCATGGTGGCTGGACCCCGAGGCTGAAACCTGCGGCAAGGAGAGATGGTCATGATGCGCATGCGCGGCGTCGCCTTGGCCGTGCTGGCGGCTCTGCTGCTGGCCGGTTGCGGCGCAGACAAGGGAGCGGAACCGGTGAACCGATGGGTCGGCAAAGAGTACCAGGACGCCGCCTGCGACTGGGTCGAGGCCGCGGCGCTCGAACCGGTCGGCGACATCGCCGAACGCGCCAAGGCGTATGCGGTGGTCGAGGTCGCGCCGGATCTGAGCGGACTCAGCGCGACGCAGCGCGAGGTCATCGCGGAACTGGTGGCCGCCGGCCGCGTCATCGGCGACCTTTTCCGGGTGCAGGCCACGCCCTGTTACGACGCCGTCGCAACCGCGGTCGCCGCCTACCGGGGGCCGGACGCCGACGCGTTGCGCCGCTACTTCGACATCAACGCCGGTCCCTGGGATCGGCGCCAGGGGCTCGAACCCTTCTGCGGCGGCTGGACGCATCCCGAGGGCGCCAACTACTATCCCGGCGATCTGACCCAGGCCGACCGCGACGAGATCGCGGGCGGCCACGGCGGCCTGAACGATCTGTTCACCATGGTTCGCCGCGACCGCAACGGCGACCTCGCGGCCATTCCGTACAGCGAGTTTTTCCGGCCGGGTCTGCAGGAGGCGGCGGCCCATCTGCGCCGCGCGGCCCAGCTCACCGAGAACGCGAGCCTGCGCGCCTTCCTCG
>JAQULN010000186.1 GCA_028718575.1 Candidatus Krumholzibacteriia bacterium
CCGCCGGCGCACCGGACGCGAGCGGATCCGCGGCGGCCGCCCTGGCGGATGACCGCGCGGCGCCGGGCGAGTCCGCCGCCCCCGTGGCCACGGTCGATGTCGACGACCTGGCAGCCCTGATCCAACACCGCGCCGTCCGCTACGACAAACAGGGCGACGAGCATTTCAACTTGATCAGCGCCCTGCACAAGAGCTTGCGCAACAGCGACGTCCAGGCGGCGATCTACTGGCTCGCGCGCATGCTCGAGGGCGGCGAAGACCCGCTGTACCTCGCCCGTCGCCTCGTGCGCTTCGCCAGCGAGGATGTGGGCCTGGCCGACCCGCAGGCGCTGCCGCAGGCGCTCGCGGCCCGGGACGCTGTCCATTTCATCGGGCTGCCCGAGGGCGCGCTCGCCCTGGCCCAGGCGACGGTGTACCTCGCGCTGGCGCCCAAGAGCAACGCCCTCTACACCGGATTCGGGGCCGCCCAGCGGGAGGTCCAGCGCGGCGAGAACCCGCCGGTGCCCTTGCACTTGTGCAACGCGCCGACGCATCTGATGCAGGACCTGGGCTACGGCCGCGACTATGTCTACGCCCACCACACCGCCGACGGCATCGCCGCCATGACCTGCCTGCCCGCGTCGTTGGCCGACGCCGTGTTTTACCGCCCCCGCGGCAAGGGTTGGGAACGGGAACTGGCACAGCGCATGCAACAGATCGAAGCCTGGCACCGCCGCCGGGCGCAGCCGCCGCCGGCGCCGCCTTCGCCGCCGGGACCATCGCAAGGAGGCGATTCGTGAAACGCATCGGAGTGTTGACCGGTGGCGGCGATGCCGCCGGCATGAACGCCGCCATCCGCGCGGTCGTCCGGACCGTCTGGCACCACGGCGCCACGGCGATCGGGATCAAGCGCGGCTGGCAGGGGCTGGCCGAAGCCGACGGCGCGGTGATGCCGGCGGGCTCGGTCAGCGGCATCCTGCACAAGGGCGGCACCATCCTGCGCACGTTCCGCTACCCCGAGTTCGCGACCGACGCGGGCACCGCCGCGATCGGCAAGGCTCTGCGCAAGCTCAAGCTCGACGGCATGGTCGTCATCGGCGGCGACGGCAGCTTCCGCGGCGCGGATAAGCTCTGGCGCACCTTCGACCTGCCCGTGGTCGGCGTGCCCGCCACCATCGACAACGACATCGCCGGCACCGATCGCAGCATCGGCTACGACACGGCGCTGAACATCGCGGTCGACGCCGTCGACAAGATCAAGGATACCGCGTCGAGCCACGGCCGGATCTTCGTCATCGAGGTCATGGGCCGCAATTACGGGCTGCTCGCGGCGCAGGTCGCCATGGCCACGGGCGCCGAAGAAGTGCTCGTGCCGGAGATCCCGTACGACATCGACGACGTCTGCCGGCGCATCGAGGCCGGCTACGATCAGGGCAAGTACCACGCCATGATCATCGTCGCCGAAGGCGCCGGCAAGGCGAGCTACATCACCTACGAGATCAACAACCGCCTGAACCGGCCCGCCCGGATGGTGGTGCTGGGGCATGTCCAGCGCGGCGGCGCGCCGACGGCCTTCGACCGGATCCTCGCGACGCGGATGGGCCATCAAGCCGCCGAACTGCTGCTGACCGGCACGCACGGCGTGATGGTGGGCATCGTGTCGAATCGCTTCAAGACCAGCCACCTGGTCAAGCGCACCGGCAGCGACCTCGCGAGCGTCAAGCGCTCCTGGGAATTGGCCAAGCTCCTGGGTTGAAAGAACGAGCCGCGCCGCGCCGCCGTCAGCTCGTCCCGGCGGGAACACACAGCCCCCGCCCTGATTGGGCGGGGGCTGCGATCGCTGGCTGCGGGCCTCGGCCGGTCCGGCGCAAACCAGGCGGGTTACAGCGCTTCGCGGTAGCCCTGGACGAACGTGTTGGCGTACTTGAACCAGTTGATGCGCAGTTCGCCGATCACGTGGCCGATCACGTCGTGTTCCTGCCTACGCAGAGGAAAGTCTTCGACCCAGCTCACCGGCGAGACCGAACCCACCAGCGGCAGATCCCGCGCGATCAGCAGGTGCAGGATGTAGTCGGCGCCCGGTGCAAGGTCGACCAGCTGGAACGAGCCCTGCGGCAACACGGCGTAGAACGCCATGTCCTTGGCGGAAGGATTGTCCCGGACTTCGGGCGCCAGATCGTGTTTGGGCACCCAGACCAGCTTGTCGATGCCCGTCTGGAATCGCAGCAACGGGTCGCCTGGATTCTCCGGGAACAAGATCGTCAGGGTTTCCCGCCGATTCCACGTAGCCTCTGTCAGGTTCTTGCCGGGCTCGGTGATGTCGACCGCGCCGCCGCGCAGGAGCCGCGGCAGCACGTACGGCTCGGGCGCCGCCATGCTGTCGGCTTCGATCACGCCGCCGCGCTTGATACGCTCGAGCACCAGGTGCGTCGGCTGCGGGGTAAAGGTCTGCTTGACGCCGAGCAGGGTGCCCGCGAGGCGGGGATACTGGTTCTCGAGATCGCGGGCAACCAGGAAGTGCAACTGGTTGCCGTCGCGCACGAGGCCGACCTGCCCGCGCACGTAGTCGAACTGCGGCGCGTCGATCTCGAAGGTGAAGTTCCGCGAGACCGTGTCCTTGACGGCGCCTTTCATCACGGCGTTCAGGGAGGCGTACAGATACGGGTCGACTTCTTCCTTTTTGCCGCAGCCGGCCAGGCCGTGCAGAACCAGGACGCTCAGCGAGCCAACCAGCAACCAGGACGCCCAGCGACGCGACACCTTCATGAAACCAACCTCCCTTAAGGACCCACGGGCCACGGCGCCCCGGGGCGCCGGTATGCTGCGCTTGCGGCGGAAGATAAACCCGACCAACCGCGACCGTCAACAACGAGCCTGCAGCCTTGCCGGCTGCTCGTATGAACATGGGGTATTGACCGCGAAAAAGCAAATAGCGAAGCCTGAATCACAGCCGCGGCCGACGCCCCAGGGACGGCAACTGGCGGACTTTGGCCAGGACCGCCGGTTGGTCCGCCAACCCGCCGTCCCAGAGTTGGTTGAACACGGACCAATGGCCCGGTGTCAGCACCCCCGCCGGTGCGAAGACGTGCAGGAACCGCAAGCGGTGTTCGGCAGCGCTCTGATGCGGCAGACCGAGGCGCTGCAGGCGGCCGTCCACGGTCACCAGCCAAGCTTCCTGGAACGCCTCGCTCAACTCCGCCGGCACGGCGCGGGGCGTGACCGCGCCGTCCAACAGATCGCGCACGAGCAACAACTGCTGATAAAGGAAGCGTTGCGCGTTGGGCAGCGAGAAGTCGGCCGCCGCCGGCGGCAGCGGCTCGGCGACCGGCGGCGCCATCTCCCAGACCGATGCCGGCGACTGCGGCCGCGGCCGGTCGCGGAGCACCTGATCTGGATGGAGCCAGATGGCCAAGCGCCACGGCGAGCCGCCGCCGACCAGGCGAAACCATGGCCGGTCATCGGCCGCCAGCGCATCCAGGATCAGGGTGAGCGCCGCGATGCGCTCCGTCAGTTCGAGGCGCTCAACGGCGGTCACCGCCAGCGGCGCAAGCTGGTCGCAGAGCGGCCAGTCGGCGGGCAGGACGCGAACCGTCGGAGCCGTCATCACCGCCTCAAACGGCGATCAAGCTGCGTCCGCCCAGCGGACGCAGCCGGCAGAGGAAGTGCCTGAGCGCCGGCGGCTGCCAGACGATCTCCAGTCCGCGCAACCGTGGTCCCAGGTCCCGGACGCGCGCGCAGGCATCCGCCACGTAGTCGAGTTGGGTGTTGCTGTAAACGCGGCGCGGGATCGCCAGTCGCACCAGTTCGAGCGCCGGCGCCACGATCTTGCCCGTGTCGGGGTCGAGGTGTTCGAACATCAAGCTACCGATCTCGCAGGCCCGCACGCCCGCCTCCAGATAGAGCGCCGCGGTGAAACTCACGCCGGGGAACGCCGCCGGCGGAATGTGCGGCAACATGGCGCGCGCATCCAAATAGATCGCGTGGCCGCCGGCCGGCTTCAGATAGGGTACGCCGTACCCGTCGAGCCGTTGACCGAGGCGCGCGACCTGCTCGATCCGATACGTCAGGTATTCCTCGTCGAGAACCTCGCGCAGCCCCTCGGCGACCGCTGCCAAATCGCGTCCGGCCAACCCGCCGTAGGTCGGGAAACCTTCCTGGATGATCAGGCGCGCTGCGAGCTTCTGTGCGATGGCCTCGTCGTTCAGCGCGATGAAGCCGCCGATGTTGACCAGGGCGTCTTTCTTGGCGCTCATGGTGCAACCGTCGGCCTGGGCAAAGAACTCGCGCGCGATCTCTTCGATGCTGCGTCCGGCCTGGCCCGTCTCGCGTCGCTTGATGAACCAGGCGTTCTCTGCGAAGCGCGCGCAATCGAGGAACAGCGGGACGCCACGGGCGCGGCAGACCGCCGCCACGGCGCGCGCGTTGGCCAGGCTGACCGGTTGCCCGCCCCCGCTGTTGTTGGTGATCGTCATCATCACCAACGGAATACGCCCGCCGTAGCGGGCGAACGCGGCCTCGAGCTTCGGGATCGACATGTTGCCCTTGAATGGCGCTTCGCGCTGGGGATCTCGGCCTTCATCGCAGATGCAGTCGAGGGCCACGGCTCCGCGGAACTCGACGTTGGCGCGGGTGGTGTCGAAGTGAGTGTTGTTGGGAACCACGTGCCGCTCGTCGAGGAGCGCTCCGAAGAGCAGATTCTCGGCCGCGCGCCCCTGGTGACAGGGGATCACGTGGCGATAGCCGGTAACGCGGCGGATCGTGGCCTCGAAATCCTCCCAGCTGCGGCTCTGGGCATAGGCTTCGTCCCCCGTCATCATCGCGGCCCATTGCCGGTCGCTCATCGCGCCGGTGCCGCTGTCGGTCAGCAGGTCGATGTAGATCGCCGCCGACGGCACCTTGAAGATGTTGTATTCAGCCTCCTGCAACAGGCGTTCCCGTTGCTCGCGCGGCACGCGGTGGATGCGCTCGACCACCTTGACGCGGTAAGGCTCAAAAGGTAATTCCCGCTCCATGGATCACTCCTCGATGACTCGACTGGTCGGTTCCCGGCGGGGTTGGTCCGGTCTGATGCGAAGGTAGCAAGCCGCCCGCTGTCAGACAAGGCGCGTCGCCGCTCCGCTCGCGTCGTATCAAACCTCCCATTCGTCCGGCAGCGGCGAGTGCTCCTGGTAGAGCACCAGCAGGCGATCGGTGGCACGGCTCAGGATGCGCCGGTGCACGCTCGCGGGCTCCGAACCGAAGCAGACGTAGGCCAGCGACTCGGCCGGTTCGCCGCCCGCCTCGGCCGCCGATCCCAGGTAGGCGGCCGGCAGATCGCCGGCCAGGTCCGTCCGTCCGAAGATCTCGGCGAGGTACGCGCGCCAGGTTTGCCAGACTGCCGGAGGCAGCAGATCGACCGGTGCCGCCGCCGCGTCCAGGCGCGGGGCGAGCCATCGCCGCGCTTCTGCGCCCGCCGCGCACACCGGACCCCAAGGCGAGCGGCGCAGCCGCGTCCAGAACTCTGCCGCCGAGGCCAGCGCCTCATCCGGCAGACTCCGCAACCATTGTCCCCAGTCCGCCGCGGACGCCGGCGGCAAGAAGTCCGCCAGCAGCCACCCGGCCGGACCGGCTGGCGCGGCCCCGGCCCCTGGCCAGCAGCCCTGGCGTAGACGGTGCGCATCGGCCATGGCCGCCGCCGACTCCATCACGCCGGGAAGTAGGAGCGGCTCGAGGTCGCGGCGGCTCACCGCCGCCCAGCCAAGGTCTGCCAACGCGCGCGCGAGCAGTTCCACATCTTCCGGCAACGGCGCGACCACGTGGACCAGTCGGCCGAGGCGGCCGGCCGTGGTCGCCGCCGAGATCGCGGCCGCGCACTCGTCGAGACTGCGCGCGGGACGGGACATCACCAGGCCGCGGATCCGCCGCCGTCCTCGCGCTTCCGCGAGGTCTTCCGGCAGGAACGGTCGGGTGACGCGCCAGAGCTGGCGCGCCTGCGCGTACTGCACCCGCAACCGGCGCCCTTCGTCGCGGCGCGCCGTGGTCAGGTACAAGTCTTCGCTATGGCCGCCGGCGTCGATGTCGGAATTGTCGACGGTCAACAGGAGATGTCCGGCGCGGGCCTGCTCCTGCAAACGGTAGGCGATGTCGCGTCCGAACCGCTGCAGTTCGAGCATGACCGTCACGCGGCAGTCGCCAGCAGCCAGGGACAACCAAGGCGTCGACGGTGGGGCGGCCGCGGCCACGCGTACATCGGGCTGCCAGGTTGGATCCAGCCGCCGGACCGCCAAGTGCAGCCTGACGGCCGTCGC
>JAQULN010000187.1 GCA_028718575.1 Candidatus Krumholzibacteriia bacterium
CGTGATAACGAATAGCAAGCAGACCAGCGCTTGCCGACGACGCACTTTGGACACCATGACACCCCGCAAACGAAGCCCGCACCCTCTCGGAGTGCGATGGCCATCGACAGACACCGCCCACTCGCGACGCGCGGTCCTCGCGCCGCTCTCGCGCTGCCTACCCGCCGGCCAGCAAGCACCACCGGCGCCGAAGACACGGATCATCATACCACAGCGGGGGCGGTTGCGTCAGCCTGACCTGTCGCTCTGTGCCCTGAATCCCAGCGTGTTGACCGCGGCGGACAGGCGCGCTGGATCGAGCGCTTCGCCGTGGATCTCCGCGCGGCCGGTGGCGAGGTCGACGATCACGCGGCGCACCCCGGCCTGCTCGCCGAGGATGCGCTCCACGCTCGCACGACAGTGGTGGCAGGTCATGCCTTCGATCCGCAAGGTAACCGGGCGCAAGACGGCCAGATCGCCGTGGCGCGCAGATTGATCCGCCGCGCCGGTCGTGCCGGCCGCAGTCGCGGCGCGACGCGGCCTGAATACCCAGACCAGGTTCACCGTCAACAGGCCGGCCCAGACGTGATCGAGCCTACCGACCGCGGCATGGTCGTGACAGGCGGACAAGACGGCAATCGGCAGGTCGAGGCCGCGTACAACGGCATCGAGCAGCAAGCCGCCGCCGACCGCGCTGCCGGCGATGGTCGCCAGGTACAAGACCGTAGTGCGCCGCCCGAGAACCTTCAACAACGTGGTGATCATCGCCGCGTTGGTCGCCGGACCAGCGATTAAAAAGGCCAGCGCTGCACCAGGCGAGACCCCGGCATGAATGAATCCCGCCGCCAACGGCACCGAACCGGTGGCGCACACGTACAGCGGGATCCCGACCGCCACCATGGCGAGGATCGGCAGCAGTCCGCCGCCGAGCAACCCCGACAACGAACCCGCCGGCACCAGCACCGTGATCAGCGCCGCCAGCAACAAGCCGATCACCAGCGGCCTGCCGATGTCCCGCGGCAGAGTGTCGAAGCCGTACTGCAGCGCCGACCGCAGCCGCGCCACCGGGGTTGCCGCGGCCGGCAGGATCTCGGCGACGGGCGGTGTCGTCTCCTGCCGCACCGCCAAGTGTACGAGCGCGCCGCCCAGAATCCCCGTGAGCAGCGCCGCGACCGGGCGGAACACGGCAAAGACCGGTCCCAGGAGCGCGCCGGTCACAGCGATCGAGTCGACGCCGGTCTGCGGTGTCGAGATCAAGAAAGCGGTGGTCGCCGCGCGGCTGGCGCCATGCCGGCGTAGACTGGCGCCGACCGGGAGCACACCGCAGGAACACAGCGGCAGCGGCACCCCGAAGAGCGAGGCTTTCCAGACCGGCGCCATACCGCGCGATCCGAGGTGTCGTTCCAGCCATCGCGCCGAGACGTAGACCGACAACAAGCCGGCGACCAGAAACCCCAGCAAGAGCCACGGCGCCATCTGAGCCGTCACCAGCCAGAGCGCCAGCAAAAAGTCGCGCGTCATGTCCATCGTTTCATTCCATCACATCAGCCCTGCGGCGGTCAGATCCGGGCGAGCCCCAAGAACGCCGCGTGCAACGCGGCCACCAGGACACTCAGCAAACGCCGGGCCCCCGGGCTCGTCAGCCCCGGGAACGACAGTTGCAGCGCCCCGCATTCGTCCAGGCAATCACCACATAGTGTACAAGAATTGTGTGGTTTCAGCCGCCGCCAGGCCTCCCGATCCAGAGCGCCGTAGCGGCAGGTCGGGCGGCAGTGGCCGCAAGACCGGCAGGTGGGCGCGATCCGCAGGCGAAACGGCGAGATTCGCCCCAAGCGCACCACGAGCCATCCCAGCGGACAGAAACTGGTGCAGTGCGCCAGCCAGCCCCGGCGCGCCGAGACGGCCGCCATGACGGCGACACCGGCCAGTCCGAAACCGCCCGCCAGCGCGGCTGCAGTCGGCGGCGCGGCTCCCAGCTGCCGCAGCAGCCAGGCGGCGCCCAGCGACGCCGCGAGCAGCCCCAGACGGATGGCCTCGCGCCGGCGCGGCGACAGCGGCCGGCCCAGCGGTCGGCGCAACGCCGCTTGCTGGTCCCAGGCGCCGACGTAGCACAGCCAACTGCACCACGCCGGCCCCACCAGGACCAGGGTTGTCAGGAGCAAGCCGGCCATGAAGAAACCCTCGCCCCTATAGACCGGGCCGGCGACCACCAGCGCCGGCACCGGCAAGTGCAGGGCGCCGGTCATCAAGCACTGCTGAACACCCGCCAGGCCCAGGACGAGCTGCGCGAAGAAAACGACCGAGAACAACAACCAGACCCGCGGCCGCCAGCGCGACCACGCCCCCGGCCGCTGCAGGGTCGCCGCCAGCCAGGCCGCGTAGCCGGCCAGCAACGCGAGCTCGATCCAGCCGGCGCCGGCAACGAAGCGCTCCGCCAGCAGCATCGGCGGCTGCACTAGAAGTTGCACCGGCACGAGCAGGGCGAGTGTCACGAACCCCGCGGCGATCGCTAACCTCAGCCTGCCGAAGCCCTGAAGCGGCGGCACAGGCTGTGGTGCGCACGCCGTCGCAACCGGCTGCAGGGTCGGTATCAGAACGGTGTTTCGCGCCATCGCGCACCTCGGAATCGTGTCGCCCGTCAAGACCCCGATCATCCGCGCTAACGAAGCACCATGAAATGATAGTTATCAAGTCCGATTTTACGGGCGGTAGCGCACCCGGGTGCCGAGTTCGACCGAAAGCCGGATTTCCTCGGCCGTCAGTTCCGCCGGGAACAGCGTACCGCTGATCTTGGCGCCGTAGAAACTGCAACCCGCCAGGTGAACCTGGCTGAGGTCGACTCCGCGCAGATCGGCGTCCCGCAGATAGCTGCCGCTCAGGTCGAGCCCGTCAGCGTCGAGGCCTCGCAGGTCCAGCCCGCGCAGGTCGACGCCACGCAGGTCGCAGGTGCCGCCCTGCGCCTTGCGCGCGTTGAAGCCCTTGGTGTCGTCGACCCGCAGCATCTGGTACATCGGATCTTTGGTGATGCGTGGACGTTCGGCTTTCATCGCGGCCTCCTTGGCTGATTGGCGGTGACGTCCGGGGCAGGCTCCGGCTGCGCTCGACGGTCGCGGGCTTCGACGGCCAGGGCTTGCGCACGACCCGCCGCGAGGTCCACCCGGCTGAGCAGCCATGCGCCCGAGACGAAGAAGACGAGCAGGAACAGAATGCTGAGCCGGCTCGCGCCGGCGAGTTGGCTCACGAGGGCGAAGAGCAAAGGGCCGGCGATCCCGGCGAACTTGCCGCTCATGGCGTAGAACCCGAAGAACTCGGCGCTCTTGTGCCGGGGCACCATGCTGCCGAAGAGCGAGCGGCTGAGCGCCTGGGTGCCGCCCTGGACGGTGCCCACGAGCGCCGCCAGCAAGAAGAACTGCCAGGCGACGGTCATGAAGTAGCCCAACACGCAAATCGCGGCATAGACGCTGAGGCCGCCCATGAGCACCGGCCGGGCGCCGGCGCGCTCAGCCAGCCGCCCGCACAACAATGTGCAAGGCACGCCGATCAGTTGGGTCAAGACCAGCGCCTGGATCATCTGCGGGGTGCCGATCCCGAGCTCACCGCCGTAGGACGTGGCCATCTTGATGATCGTGCCGATGCCGTCATTGTAGAGCCAGTAAGCCGCGAGCATGATCAGCAGGGGGCGATAACCGCGCAGGTCGCGCCACGTGTCGCGCATCTGCGCGAAACTGCAGCGCCAGATCAGGCCGCCGGCAACGCGCGCCGCGGCCGCGGGTTCAGGCACACGCCGCCAAAAAGGCAGCGAGAACACGCTCCACCAGACCGCCACGCTGACGAAACTCAACCGGACGGCGGTCGCGACCGACGGCAGGCCGAAGGCGCCTGGCATGGTCACCCAGAGCATGTTGACGATCAGCAGCAAGCCGCCGCCCAGGTAGCCCCAGGCGTATGCCCGCGTGCTGACCGCGTGGAGATTGCCCGCGCTGGCCACGTGCGGCAGCAGCGATTCGTAGAACACGATCGAACCGGTGAATCCGAGGCTGGCCACGGCGAACACGAAGCCGGCCAGGGGCCAGCCGCGATCGGGCAAGGCGGCAAAGGCCGCTGTCGCGACCGTACCGAGCGCCATGAACAGAGCCATCAGCTTCTTTTTCGCGCCGGTCACATCGGCCACCGCCCCCAGGACGGGGCTGAGCAGGGCGCTCGCCAGCAGCGCCAGGCCGGTTACCAGGCCCCAGCGGGCCGTCACCGCGGCGGCGGCGAGGCCGTCGGCCTCGGCGATGGCACGAAAGAACGGCGGATACAGCGCCGCCATCACCGTGCAGGCGAATGCGCTGTTGGCCCAGTCGTAGAGACACCAGGCACCGATGGCGCGGCGGTCGTCCACGGCTACCAGTAGAAGAAGCAGCCGAGTTGAGGCCAGAGCGTGACCGAGTCCTTGTCCTCTCGGTACGTGAACGCGAGGTCGAGTTGGATCGACCAGCGCTCGCCCTGGAGCCGCTCGACGCCCACGCCGAAGCCGCTGTTCCAGTTCGTGTCGCGCGCCCAGTACTCCGGAGCGCCGGTCGGCTTCTTGCGCTCCCGGCTATAACTGTAGCCGTAGCCGCCGACGAGGTACAGCCGCAGGCGGGGATCCTGCCGCAACAGGTACTGCAGTTCCAGGCCCAAGTTGTGGCGGCGGTTGTCCTCGGTATTCCAGATGCCGCCGGCTGTCTGCACTTGCAGCCACCACCAGAGCGGCCATTTGAACGCCAGGCCCGTGCCGCCGACCCGACCGACATGCACGCCGATTCCTCCTTGCAGGGGATCGTCGAGCCGGTTCCAGTCGGGAGCGGCGGCAGCCGGCGCCGCCGCGGCCGCCATCGCCGCCAGCAGCACGGCCATGGCGACGGCCGGCCGCCCTGTCGCGTGAATTCTCATGGGATGGTCGCCCTCCTTGGCCAAGATCACTCGGAGGCTGAACGCCCAGCCGATGGGCGCCCGCGCCGGCTCCATTCTGCCACATGACGCCCGCGTTGGCCACCGCGAGACCGTTCCCTCGCGCGGAAGCCGCGGCGGCGGCGGCGCCCGCCCGGTCGCGGCATGCCGCCGGACCCCATCAATCCACCGCGCGCGTGGGACCGCGGCAAGCGCCAAGAAGAGCCGCAAGAGCTACAAAAACCGGGCCGACCTTCCAGGTCGGCCCGGCCGGGGCATTCTGCGAGTCCGTTCGCGACCCCGTTCAACTACAGCCGGTCGTCGCACCGCAGTTATGGCACTTGTAGCACGATCCGTTGCGGACGGTTACCGACCCGCATTCCGGGCACGGCGGGCTGTCCGCCTGGGTTTCGAAAATCCGATGCTCCTGGGCCGCGATCGCCCCGGCGGCGGCGGCCATGGCCTTGGTCGCCCGTACAGCAGCAGCCTCACTCGCCTCGGCGGCGTCCGTCGCAACCTCCGCCACGCCGTCAACGGCCGCGCCTGATTCGGCTGGCGCGGTATCCTCGCCGAATTTGAGATCCAGCCAGCGGAAGATATAGTCGAGGATCGACTTCGCCATCGGCAGTTGCGGGTTTGTGGTCATGCCGCTCGGCTCGAAGCGCATGTGGCTGAACTTGTTGACCAGCACTTCGAGCGGCACGCCGTACTGGAGCATGATCGAGACCGCGGTGGCGAAACTGTCCATCAGGCCCGAAACAACCGAGCCCTCCTTGGCCATGCTGATGAACATCTCGCCCGGTTTGCCGTTGGGATAGAGCCCGACGGTGATGTAGCCCTCGTGGCCGGCGATCGAGAACTTGTGGGTGAGCGCCTGGCGCTCGTCAGGCAAGCGCACGCGGTGCGGTTCCGGGGGTGACAGCAGCTCCGGTTTGGCCGTATCCGGCGCCTGTTTCCGGTCGCGCGCCGTGTTCAACGGTTGCAGGCGCTTGGAGCCGTCGCGGTAGATCGCCACCGCCTTGAGGCCGAGTTTCCACGCTTCCAGATAGGTCTGCTGGATCTCGTCGACCGTCGCCTCGCGCGGCATGTTGACCGTCTTGGAAATGGCGCCTGAGATGAACGGCTGCACCGCGCCCATCATGCGCAGGTGGCCAGTGTAGTGGATGCTGCGCTTGCCACGCGCCGGCTTGAAGGCGCAGTCGAACACGGGCAGGTCTTCGTCCGCCAGGTGCGGGGCGCCCTCGATCGTCTCCTCGCTATCGATGTAGCGCATGATGTCCTGGATCTGCTGGTCGGTGTATCCCAGGCGCTGCAACGCCCCCGGGACTGTCTGGTTGACGATCTTCAAGACAGATCGGAAGAGCGG
>JAQULN010000188.1 GCA_028718575.1 Candidatus Krumholzibacteriia bacterium
TGACCTCCGACCGGACCCGACTGCCTCTGGTGGCGGCGGCCTGCACGGTCGCGCTGGCCTGGTTGGTCGGCCGCCGCGACACCGGCGAGTCCGTTGCAGCCAGCCTGGCGGTGCCGCTCGTCGTGCCGGCGCTCTGGACCGCCGCCGGCCTGGCGCTGGCGCAGTGGCGACAAGCGCTGCCCGCCGCCGCAGTGGCCGCTGTCGGCGGATCGTGGCTGGCCACGGGAACGCATGTGGCGGCCGTGGTCGGTTTCGTGGCGGCGGGATTGGCGGGCGGCAGTATGTGGCGCCGAGGCTGGCGCCCGTTGATGGTGGCGGGGCTGTGTGCTCTGTGTCTGGTGCCGGGTGTTTTCATCGGACTGGCGGGCACCGCGGTGCCGGCGGCGGTCGAGGCGGTCGTCGACGACTTGCGCGAGCAATACGCCGACGGATTGCCGGCGGACGTATCCGTCGCCGAGCGAACCGCGGCGCTTTCCGCGTTCGATGACGCGCTGGCCGGTACTGTGGCCATGCAGCGTCGGCTCTGGCCGTCGCTGCTGGCGTTGGGGCTGCTCTTGCAGGCTGCGGTCTTTCTCGCGGTCGGCGGGGCCGTGGCCCGCGTGTCCGGTCATCGGCCGCCCGCGACGCCATGGCGGTCGTTTGTGACCTGGCGCGCGCCGTTCTGGTGTGTGTGGTGCCTGATCGTCGGTCTGATCCTGGGCCTGACGCCGCTGGGCGGCATCGGGCTGTCGGCCCTGGCCGATGCGGGCTGGAACCTGGTTTTGGCGGCGGCGAGCCTGCTGACCGGCCAGGGAGTGGCGGTGCAAGCCTGGTTGGGGCAGAGACTGCTGCCCCCGGCCGGACAGGCTTTGCTCTGGGTGCTGGGCGTTCTATTCCTGGCGCCCGTCGTGGTCGGCAGCGGGACTCTGCTCGGGCTGGCCGACCAATGGTGGGATCTGCGGCGGTTGCGGCGATCGACCGCCGGGAATGATACGTGACCTGAGCGCGGCCCCGCAGCCGCATCGTCAAGGTGGTTCGTGATGGAAGTGATCATGCTGCAGACTGTCGAGAACGTAGGCAAGATGGGACAGGTCGTGAAGGTGGCGCGCGGTTACGCGCGCAATTACCTGTTGCCCAAAGGTCTCGCCGTGGAGGCATCGGAAGGCGCCAAGAGGATGGTCGCCGAGAAGATGGTGCTGGAGGCCAAACACGACCACCGGCGCAAGGAAGCCGCGGAAGTGCTGGCCCGCGACCTGGCTGCCAAGAATCTGACGGTGACGATCGCCGCCAAAGTCGGCGACCAGGACCGGCTCTACGGTTCGGTTTCCGCGCGGGATATCGCCACAGCGCTGGCGGCTCAAACCGGATTCTCGTGCGAGCATCACCAGATCGGTCTCGACGAGCCCATCAAGACGGTGGGCGAGTTCGAGGTGCCGCTCAAGTTGCACGCCGAAGTGCATGTCAATGTGAAGGTTAGAGTGCAGTCGGAGGGCTGACCGGCTGCCGGCTCCGGTTCGCCGGGGAAGCGAGCGAGGTCCCATGGCAGGCGATGTCCGCCCGGGTTTATGTGTGATCATGGCGGGAGGGCGCGGAACCAGGTTCTGGCCGCTGAGCCGAACGAGCCGGCCCAAGCAGATGCTGTCGTTGGTCGCCGGTCGGAGCTTGTTGCGCAGTACGTTCCTGCGGGTTGCGCCTCTGGTTGGCGCCGAGGGGATTCTCGTGGTCACCAGCGGCGACCTCGCCGCGGAGACCGCCGCACAACTGCCGGAGCTGCCGCCGGACCGCATCGTGGCCGAACCGATCGGACGCAACACCGCCGCCTGCGCAGTCCTGGGCGTGGGTTTGGCGCGACGCCTGGACCCCGCCGCGCCGGTCGCCCTGCTGCCGGCCGATCATGCCATCAGCGACGAGGACGTATTTCGCGACCAGCTTGCCGCGGCCTTGGCGCGGGCGCAGGCCGCCGGTACGGTGGTGACCCTCGGCGTCCCGCCGACCCGGCCGGAAACCGGTTACGGCTACCTGGAAACGGGTCTGGCCGATCAGCGGCAACCAGATCTTCTGGCCGGCACGGCCTTCGTCGAGAAGCCGGATCGCAAGCGGGCCGAGGCTTATCTGGCCGGCGGCCGCCACCTCTGGAACAGCGGCATCTTCGTGTGGGACGCCGCTGCGTTCGCCCGCGCCGCTGCCAGGCATGTGCCGCAGATCATCGCCTGCATCGAGCCCGCGGTGGCGGCGTACGGTACCCCCGGGTTCGCGGCCGCTCTCGCGGCCGCCTACGCCGACTGTCCGGCCCTCTCGATCGACCATGCGGTGATGGAGAAACTGCCCGGATTCGAGGTGATCCGGGCGCGCTTCGGTTGGTCGGACCTCGGCAGCTGGCGGGCCTGGGGCGAGCTGGCGCCGGAACTTGCCGGCCACAATCGGGGTTCTGCCGACATCATCTGCCTGGACAGTCGCGACAACGTGTTGCATGTCGGCGGTAAGCTGGTGGCGCTGATCGGCGTGGAAGGACTGGTCGTGGTCGATACGGGCGACGCGCTTCTGATCTGTCGGGCGCAAGCCGATCAGCGGGTCAGGGAAGTCACTGATCAGTTGCAACAGTCTGGACGGCAGGATTTGCTCTGAAGTGTCGACGGTACCGTGTCGTGCGCGCCACCGGGCGGCCCGCGCGGCGAACTTCTGGCCCGCGAGGATGGAACGTGGCATGCAGCGGTTGAAAATATCTGCCATGGCGGCGTTGGGGGCGGTGGTCGCGCTGTCCCTGGCCGGCTGTCGGGACGATTCCGGAAGCGTCATCGAAGGTGCCTACTTCGGTGACGGCGCCTTGGACAATTCGCGTGTCCTGGCGCGGGTCAACGGCTATGCGATCACGGATCGCATGGTGGACTTGCGGCTCGAGGAACTGAACCCGTCGGAGCGCCGGCGCTTCGAGGGGCCGGACGGCCGCCGCGTCTTCCTGCGGCAGATGGTCGACGAGCTCCTGCGGACCCGCGCCGGCGAGGAGATGAAGCTCGATCGGCTGCCCGAAGTGGCGCGGGTCCTGATTGCGCAATATCGGGAGACCATGGATCAAGCGCTACGCAATGAATTGATCAAGGACCAGGAACCGGACATCGATGCGGTGCGGCGCTATTTTACCGCCAACCGCGACAAATACGTCCGACTCGGCATCATGCATGCCAGTCATATCGAGTGCGCAACCGGCGAGGAAGCCGAACAAGCGTACATTCTGCTCACCGTGGAGCGACAGCCGTTCGATCGGGTTGTCCAGACTTTCTCCAGGAATCCCGAAACCAAACCGCTTGGCGGCGATCTCGGCCAGTTCAATCGGGGCGGCTTTATCCGCGGCGTGTTCAACGGCAAGGCGTTCAGCGAAAGGGTCTGGGACTTCGAAGAGGGCATCCATCAGCCCTTCGAGTTCGAGGAACGCTGGCATGTCGTCAAGGTCCACAGCCGTTCCTACGACCGGCCGCAGACGCTCGAGGAGGCGTATCCTGCTATCGTGCGGGATATGCTGCCGGGATTCCAGCAGGACATCATCGAGAACTGGCAGCGGAAAGCGCGTGCGGCCGCTGAAATCCAGTACTTCGGCGAATACCGTCCCGGCCAGGGCAAGACCGACAAGGAACTCTGGGAGCGGGCGTTCTACGTGAACGATCAGCAGCAGAAGCTTGATCTGCTCGCCTTGTTGGTCGACGACTATCCCGACAGCAGATATGCGCCGAATGCCTTGTTCATGGCCGCCAACATCGTGCTGGACACCTGGGGAGATCGGCGGCAGGCCTCCGTGTTTCTCGGCGAACTGCTGCGGAGATATCCCGACAGCGAGTTTACCGACGACGTGAATTACATTCTCGAGAACATGCACAAACCTGAGTTTTTGCAGCCGCGCAGCATCGAAGACCTACGGCAAGATCGCTGATACACGCGCCGACGAACGAGGCGGGCCGTTGACAGCGGCCCGCCGTTTGCTATGGTGCTGGAGCGGTTTCCGTCGCCATGGATAGGTTTGGTCGAAAGGAACGTGATATCATGCGCGTGCTGAGCATTCTCGCCCTGTTGGCCATGACGGCCGGCTCGTTAGCGATGGCGTACGCTGCGGAATCAGAGACCGGCTCGGACGCCACGAGCGGTAACTTGACCGTCGCCGAGATCGCGGTCGGGACGGGCTACGATTCGCAGACGCGGAACCTGACCGGCGCCGCGGAGGTCTTCCCCGCCGGCACCGAAAAGCTCTGGTGCCGGACGCGGATCCAGGGAGCGACGGTACCGACCTCGGTGACCCATGTCTGGTACCATCGCGACCAGACCGTGGCCCGGGTCGAGCTGAACGTGGGCTCGGCGGACTGGCGAACGGTCAGCAGCAAGAACCTCTTGCCGGAATGGACCGGACCTTGGGAGATCAAGGTGCTGGATGCCGGAGGCACCGTGTTGCAGACCGTGCGCTTTACGATCGAATAGGTCGCAGAGGAAGTTGCGGGCGTGATCAAGGTCGACATCGCTGGGATGAGTCTGGATCAGCGCACTGAAGCGCCGGTGGTGCTCTTGTACGTGCCGCCGGAAGAGATGTGTCTGCCGATCTGGATCGGGCCGGCGGAAGCGGCCAGCATCGCGCTCGCACTGCGGGGCCAGTCGTTCGCCCGCCCGCTGACGCACGACCTGCTGGCCATGGTGATCGACGGTTTGGGCGGCCGCGTCGAGCGCGTCGTGATCACGGACCAGCGCGACAGCACCTACTACGCACGCATCTTCCTGGGCCGCGATCGCGACGTCGTCGCCGTGGATGCCCGTCCCAGCGATGGCATCGCCCTGGCGCTGCGCACGGGCGCGCCGATCTATCTCGAGGCCGCGGTACTGGAAAAAGTCCGCGACAGCCTGTTGCCGCTGGACATTCTGCAGCGGACGGATCCGGAGACGGAGGATCCCGACAAGGAGGGCGAATGAGCCGGCGCAGCGGACTTCGGAAACGGGCGGCGCTCGCGGTGGGGATTCTTGTGACCTGTCTGTGCGGCGCGTGTACGCGGCCGGTGGCGGGCCCGGACCGCGAAGCCCAGCTCGCCGCGCTGGATCCTGAGCCCCGGCGGCTCTTCAACGAGTTGGCGCGGGAGCGGCAGCTGCTGCAGGACGCGAAAGTCCTGGCGCTTGGCGACCGGTTGCTGGATTCCTACCCCGACCATCCACTGGCTGATATCGTGGTCTCTTGGCTGATTCCGGCGGCCGTGCGCCTAGGCGATTTCGAGCTCGCGCGCACGCTGGCTGTCGCGTTTCCTCACCGTTTCCCCGACAGCCCTCTGATGCCGGAAGCCATGCTGGCCGCGGCAGACGGCCTCGGCGCCGCACAGCAGCTGTCGCCGGCCGTGGAGGTCCTTGGCATGCTCGCGGCGGCGCAGCGGGATTCCGTCGTCCAGCAAACCGCGGTCCGGCGCGCGCAGCCGATGATTTCCGATCTGAACGACGATGCTGTACGTATCCTCGCCATGAAGCTGGCCGCGACGCCGCTGGCGCCTCTGCTCGCGGACAGACTCGCGGCGCGGCAAGCGCGCCCGATCGGTCCGACGTTCGCCGAACTCGATACGGTGGTGCGCGTCGGCGTACTGGCGCCCGTGACTGGACGCTATGCGCGGTTCGGTAACGCGTTCCACGCCGGCGTGAGTCTGGCGGCCGCCGGCGACCTGGCCGACCGTGCGGCATGGCAGATCTTTCTCGAAGACACCGAGGGCGATGTCGTGACAGCGGCCCTGGCGGCTCGCCGCCTCTGCGCCGAATCGCGGTGTCACCTGCTGATCGGAGCCCTGCTGTCGGCGACGACGGCGACCGCCGCGCTGGTGGCGGACCACTACGGCGTGCCCTTGGTATCTCCGGCGGCGACCAACGAGCGTCTTGGGCTCTTGAGCGACCAGGTCTTGCAGACCAACCTCACGGGTTACGCGGAGGCCGACATGCTGGCACGTCTGGCCACGCAGCTCTTGCTCAAGGAACGTTTCGCGGTCATTCGCCCCGATTCGCCCGAAGGCGCCAGCCAGGCGGCGGCCTTCAGCGACGCGGTTTCGCGTTATGGCGGGCGGGTCGTGCGCGAGGAGGTGTTCAACGCGACAGCGGTCGATTTCCGCGCGCAGATCCAGGCGCTGCGGGCGGCGCGTCCGGAAGTCGTCTTCGCGCCGGCGACGGTCGACCAAATGACCCTGCTGGGACCGCAACTCGACTTCTACCAGATCGGCGCTCTGATCATGG
>JAQULN010000189.1 GCA_028718575.1 Candidatus Krumholzibacteriia bacterium
CGGGCACATGGCGGGGCGCAAGGCCCTGCACCGCCTCGGCGAAGGCTGCGATGTGCGCGGGCGTGGTGCCGCAGCAGCCGCCGACGATGTTGACCAACCCCGCGCGCGCGAACTCCTGCAGTTGAGCCGCCATCTGCGCCGGCGTCTCGTCGTAGCCGCCGAGTTCGTTGGGCAAGCCGGCGTTTGGGTGCGCGGCGACCAGGGTGTCGGCGCAGCGCGCGAGGTCGGCCACGAAGGGACGAAGCTGCGCCGCCCCCAAGGCGCAGTTGAGGCCGACCGCGAACGGCCGGGCGTGGCGCACCGAGATCCAGAACGCCTCGGGTGTCTGGCCGCTGAGGGTGCGGCCGCTCTGGTCGGTGATCGTGCCGGAGATCCACACCGGCACCTGCGTGCCGCGTTCTTGCTGCACCGACTCGATCGCGAACAGCGCCGCCTTGGCGTTGAGCGTGTCGAAGATGGTCTCGACCATCAGGATGTCGACGCCGCCATCGAGCAGCGCCTCGATCTGCTCCGTGTACGCCTCGACCAGTTCCTGGAACGTGACGTTGCGCAAGCCGGGCCGCTCGACGTCGGGCGACAGGCTCGCCGTGCGGTTGGTGGGCAGAATGCTGCCCGCGACGAACCGAGGCTTGTCGGGCGTGCGCGCGGTCCAGCGGTCGGCTGCCTCGCGGGCGAGCCTGACCGCGGCCAGGTTGATCTCGCGCACCAGGTGCGCCAGGCCATAATCGGCTTGGGAGATCGACGTGGCGTTGAAGGTATTGGTGGTGGTGATATCGGCGCCCGCCGCCAGGTAGGCGTCGTGGATGCCGGCGATCACGTCGGGACGGGTCAGACACAACAAGTCGTTGTCGCCCTTGAGGTCCTTCTTGTGGTCGCGCAACAACGCGCCGCGGAAATCCTGCTCGCCGAGCCGGGCCGCCTGGATCATGGTGCCCATGGCGCCGTCGAGCACGAGGATGCGCTCGGCGGCGTACCGCTGCAACTGGGCGAGGCTGTCGGGCATGACCTTGCGGACCCCTTCTTCGCGGTTCGTCGCCCGCGCCGCATCCAACCGCGACGGCCGGCCACGTGAACGGACGCGGCGCCCGGGCGACGTCCAAGATCGGCCGTCCGCCGGCGCCATTGAGCGCCACAAGATAAACGACATCCGGTATCGCCGCTCTTGGCTCGGATTCAGCCCCGACACGAAAAGCTCACCACGCGCGGGGCGGCTAGCGAACGAGCACGAGCCGTTGCGCCTCGATCCCGCCCGCGTGGCGGAGCCGCACCAGGTAGACCCCCGAGCCGACCGACCGGTCAGCGTCGTCCATCCCCCTCCAGACGGCCGTGTGCCGCCCGGCCGACCGCTCGCCGCTGACGAGGGTCGCCACACGCCGCCCGTCAACCGCATACACTTCCAGTTGCACGGCCCCAGCCTGCGCTAGATCGAACGTCAGCGTCGTCGTCGGGTTGAACGGGTTGGGCGCGGCCCGTAAAAGGCGCGTGGCTACTGCCGCTGGCGGCGTGCCCACCGCCCCGCCGAACGGCGGCACCGGACCAAGTCGCAGGGCGGGGTCGCCCAGCAAGACCTGGCTGAGTACGGTCCAGCGCATAACCAAGTTCGCATAGGTCTCGTCCAGATAACGTGTGCGCGTCCGGTCAGCGGCTTCGCCCAGGCGGATCGGCGTCGCCGTGTAAGTTTCCTCGAAGAACACGCGATTGAGACGGTGAACGGCCGACGGGAATGCCGGAACCGACGAGCCGAGGAAGGCCGCGGCGCCTCCGTTCGGCGCGGTCAGCAACGCCGTGGCCAGGCTCGGGACATCGAAGCGAGCAACGTCGTTATAAATGCCGACCATGACGTAGTAATCCGGCGCGTTCAGCAGATTGATGGCGTGATCGATGACGAAGGACTCGGAACCGATCTGGATCCAGTTACGCGAGGCGCGGCCGTTGTAATATACCATGCCATGCCCGCCCCCGTTGAGTGCCGCGAGCGCGTTGACCAGGTTGAGCGGCAGGTCGGCCGGGTAGCCGCCGTCATACTGGTACATCCTCAGCGTCGACACCTTCACAGGCGAGGACTCCAAAAACGTCGCCAGGATGTGGGCGAACATCGCCCCGTCGAGGCTGATCGGCATGCCAGGCTGCCAGTATTCCGGAAAGATGATATTGGCCATCATGAGTACGTCTGAGCGCAGAGCATCTGCACGGGCGTCGGCCGCCAGCGTGCCGTCGACGAACCGTGCCGCTTCGGCCACGGTCTCTACCGGCGCGCGGCCCAGCGACACGTCAGGACTCAGGTCGGCGTCGTCACCGGGATCGTCGGCGTCGATGTAGGCTTCGCCGTAGAGCTGGTTGCCGTTGGCGTCCCAGTCGCCGTCCAGGCCGGCATAGTAGAGGTCCGTCGGGATGTCGGTGTAACTGCCGGCAGGATAGAACGTGTTGCGAACGTAACGCACAGGCACCACCGAAGGACCGCCGCCGAGCAGCACGAAGGCGACACCCCACTCGTCATGCGCCGCGCGGATAAATGATCGGATCGTGGCCTGCAGGTCGACATCGGCCGCGACGTTGGCCTCGATCCAGGGCACGGTGACCACCGCCGTCCGCATGCCCTCAGCCTCGCGCAACGCCGCCAGCCGCAAGAACTCGCCGGCCAACTCGTCGCTGGTGATGGTCAGGTGGTCGACCTGGCGCGGCGGCAGGATTTGGGCAGCCGCGGCGACCGGCAGGAGGACGGCGAGCGTCGCCAGGAGCGCGCCGATCGGCAAGCAGGGCACGAGGCGGCAACGAGCAGGCGGCGGCAGGATGTGTTCCATGATCTCCCTCCAGCAGTTCGGATTGACACCACGGTGTTATGATAACACGGCAGCGAGGTGCCCATCTACCGCAAACGCCCCCCGGGCGACGTGCGACGAATCCTGTAATACCGGTTCTTCATGCATCATCCTGACGAAAACGCCGCCGCCACGCCGAGCCGCCAGAACAGGTAGGCGGTGAACGCGTCGTGCAGTTCGTAGACGAAGCGGTCGTCGACCGCCTGCACGTCGCCTTCGGCGAGATTCTGGGCGCGACCGATCGGTCGGCCGTCTTGACTGTGTCAGCGACCGGTGATCTCGAAACTGTCGAAGACTTCGCCGCTCAGGTAACAAGCCTGGATACGGAGCGATTCCTCGTTGCCTGCGACCGTAACGTAGTGATTGGCCTCGGCGCAGCAGATCCGCGAGCCGAACGGGTAATTCGAGCCGAAGTTGTCGTCGCCCAGGGGATGGGGCACCCCGCCGCCGCCGCCCGACACGATATAGTTCACGCCGTCGATCACGAATCGTTCGTAGGCGTGCGTGTGTCCGTTGAACACGATGTCGACTCCGTACTCCACGAAAAGAGGATCGAAAACCCGCGCCCAGTTAGCGCGGCCGCGGATACCACCGGTGTAACCTGGGATATGGAATGTGACAAACTTGTAGGTTTTGTGCGCGAACTGCTGCAGCGTTTGCTCGAGGAACGCCGCCAGCTCCGCCTCCGGCGTATAATTGGTGCTGGCGTCGTAAGCGTCGACATCGAGCACCACGAAGATCGCGTACGGTTTCTCGATGACGTAGTAAGCAAGACTCTGGTCCGCGTTAGGCAAATAGTGGAAGTAGTCGAAATAGAGCGTGATGAAGTCCAGACGAACTTCGTGGTTGCCGACCGTCGGGTAGAACTCCGAGCCCCCGACGAGCACTCCCGCCATGCGATCGAACTGCTCCCAGTGCGGCTGGGCATCATCGGTCTGACCGTGGATCAGGTCGCCGAGGTGCAGGATCAATTCCGGCGTGAAGCTCAAGGCCTGGTAGATCAACGCCCAGTGGATTCCTTGCGCGGGTTCGTAGCCAGCGTGCGTGTCGCCGTACACCATGAAACGGATTGGATCGGCGTAGATGGGACAACAGGCCGGCGGCATTCCCGGCGGCGATTGCGGTCGTTCATCTCGATCAAACAGATACTCGACCTGGGAGTCCTGGCTGTCGCCTCGGCCGACCGCGGGTAATCGGGACGCAGCGATGCGCTCGACTCGGGGGCGATGATCACCGGCCATGGCCACCAACGGGTCAGCGGTGATCTCGTGGAGACCGACGCGTTTGGCCACGACCGTGCGGACCCGATGGCCGACGCTCGTGAAACGACGGTTCGCCGGCGCTGCTCCCGGGGCGCTCAGCCGCAAAATGAAGACGCCGGCCGGCAGATGAGCAGGACAGTGGAGCGCAATGTCCCCCGACCCTTCAGCGCGCGCCAAGCGGCGTCCCCGCAAGTCGAATAGTTCGAGCGCGACAGTGCCAACTGACGCCGGCGCCACATAGTCGACGGTCACGTACTGCTCGCCGGCGCCGCCGCGCGGCGGTCCGCAAAGGATCCCGGTGGCGGCAGCGGCAGTCGCTGCGGCCGCCAGCAACGCTAGCTCGAGCATGACAATTAATGCGAATGACAGTGCGTATCGTTTAGAGCTGGGCATGTTGAACCCCCGATCGGATGCGTGCGCCGAACAGGTGCGCTTGCTCCTGTAGGTTCGCACATGACAACGACTTACGGCTTACGTCTTGCAGCCGTCTGGCGGTGTCATCGAGGATCAGGGGTTACTCGGGAAAGAAAAATGGAATGGAACTGATTTTGTGTAATTATGCGTTCCGGTGACGAACGACGGGGAATTCCCAGGAAAGGCCCGCGCGATGTTCATCGCGAACGGCTTGCGAGCGCTGGCCAGCCCGCCTAGCTTGCCGCGGCCAGGCAGACCAGGACTGAAAGACTATGTCACGACGACGCCTTGGGCCGCTCGCGCTAACCCTGGCCGGCGCTCTCGCGTGGCTGCTTGGCGGCTGCTCCGAAGCGACGAAACCCCACGACCGACCCGACCGCGGGCCCGATCCCGAACTGCCGCGGGGCTCCTACCAGTTGCTCGTGGAACGCTACACCCGCAGCGGCGAGCGCTCGTTCTACATGATGGAGGCGGACGGCGGCCGGGTCGCGCCCTACGACGGCCTACCCGCCGACGCGGTCCAGCTTGCGCCGTCGCCGGATGGACGCCGCCTCGCGTACTTGCGCCTCCGTCCGGAGGGCAACCAGCACCTCTGGCTCATGGATCGTGACGGCACGAATCGGCGACTGCTGTTGGAAGGCGAACGGATGGTCACCGGCGTCGCCTGGTCTGCCGACCAACGGCGACTCGTGTACTCCGACAACACGCTCACAACGACCGCGGACATCTGGGTGATCGGCGCCGACGGCACCGGCGCGGTGAACCTCACGCCCGACGGCGGGCAAGCGGTGATCTTCGACCATTCGCCCGCATGGTCGCCTGACGGCACACGCATCGCCTTCGCGTCGAACCGCACCGGTATCACGCGGGTGTGGACCATGGCGCCTGACGGCAGCGATCCCGTCCAGGTGCTGGCCGGCGCCGATTCGCTGGAGAGCGCGCCGGCCTGGTCGCCCGACGGCGCCTGGCTCGCTTTTCGCTACCACGCTCCCGGCTTCGGCGCGCAGATCGCGGTCGCCCGGCCCGACGGCAGCGACCTGCGCGCGTTCGCGGTGGAAGGCCGGTTCACGACGTTGGCGTGGGCGCCCGATGGCGCCATCGTCTACACCGCCGACGCCACCGGCGACTACGACGTTTACCGACTCGACCCTGAGACCGGCGCGAGCACGAACCTCAGTCGCCACGGTGACCACGATTATCGCGTGGCGCCGATCGCGTACGTCGCGCCGTCCGGCGATTGGCGCGGGTACGGCGTGCCGGCGCGGTACGATACCGGCTGCCCGGAGCCGATCGCGCTGGCAGCCGGCGACGTGACTGGCGACGGACATCTCGATCTGCTTCTGCTCTCGTCCGCGCATCAGGACGTGCAGATACTCGCGGGCGACGGGGAGGGCAGTTTCACCGCACTCGGCGCGCTCGCTATCGGCGCCCCGCCTCGCGCCCTCGCACTAGCTGACGTCACGCGCGATGGCCTGGTCGATGTGCTGTTCTTGAGCGCCGGCGCGCTCCACGTGTGGCCGCAGGATCAGTCCGGCGGCCTACCAGCCGCGTTCAGCATCTACCCGGTGCCCGGCGATGCACGCGCCCTGGCCGCGGCCGACTTCGACCGCGACGGATCGACGGACGTCGCCGCTGTCTATGCCGGCGACGGCGGCGAGCTG
The DNA here is from genome assembly GCA_028718575.1 of Candidatus Krumholzibacteriia bacterium. Classification (GTDB taxonomy): domain Bacteria; phylum Krumholzibacteriota; class Krumholzibacteriia; order LZORAL124-64-63; family LZORAL124-64-63; genus Glo-17. Next base: position 6,157 of record JAQULN010000189.1, read on the forward strand.
CGCCTGCGCGTCTTCGGCGCCAGTGAGCGTGGCGACGC
>JAQULN010000190.1 GCA_028718575.1 Candidatus Krumholzibacteriia bacterium
GCTCTTCCGATCTGGACCCACGCCGACACCAGCGGGTTGGTGCGCGCGGGGACGGCGCTTGCCAATTGCCTGCGGCGGGCGGGCGATCTCGCGGCCGCCGAACGTTGGTTGGCGTGGTGCGACTCCGTCGACGCGGTGTGGAGGGCGACGGACATGTCGCGGTCGATCAAACAGGAACGCGCTGTGCTGTTCAACCAGATCGGCCGCTATGCCGAGGCTGAGTCGCTTCGCGCCAACCTGGGCGAGGATCCCTCGCCGGAGCGACGCCGCGAGGCCGCGGTCCTGCAACAAACCCATCTGATTCGCCAGGGCATCGAGACGAACCGGCCGGACCTCGCCTACCGGGCCCTCGCGCGCGCCATCGAACTGGAGCCGGCGACCTTGCCGCGTTCGCCAACCTTCGATACGGCGCTGCACCTGGCGCTCGCGGCGGCGCTGCTGCATGCCCGCCAGGGCGAGTACCGGCTGGCGGAGGCGCAACTGCGGGCGGCCGAGACCCGCGAGGTGCGCGGGAACCTGCGCAAGGAATGGTTCCTGGCCGACGCGCGCGGCAAGGTCGCCCGCGAGGCGGGAGACGTCGAGGCCGCGCGCGCGGCGTTCACGCGCGCGGCGGCGCTGGCCGATTCGCTCGGCGAAGCGGATCTGTTGCGACGCAGCCGCGAGCATCTCAGCGCGACCCTGTTGGAGATCGGACAATACGCCGTCGCGGAATCTCTCGTGACCGACGGTCTGGCGGCGCCGGAGTACTGGACCCGATTGCACGCCCACCTCGCAACCGGTATGGCCCGTGCAGGTCGCGGCGACCACGACGCCGCGCTGGCGGCGTTCGCGGCGGCGGACACGGTTCTCGGCGCCGATCCGCCGGCCGACCTCGGCGCGCGCCTTGGTCTGGAGCAGGGCCGCAGCCTGACGGCATTCGGCCGCTGGCGTGAGGCCTACGCGCAGCTGGCTGCGGCGCGCCGGTTCATCGACGGCAACCCCGGCTCGGTGACGGAGCTAGGTCGGTCGTTCAATCGCCGAATCCGGCGCGAGATCGCCGAAGCCACGCTGGTCTTGTTGCGCGCGCAGCCTCGGCTGGCCGACCCTGCGGGCGCCGTGGCCGCCTCGCGTGAAATCGCGGCGTGGGCGCGGGGTGGCCAGCCGGCCGGTGTCCGCGGGCCGCGGATCGAGTACTTCATCGGGGATCAACGGGCGTATGCGTGGGCGACGGTGGGCCGCCAGAGCGGGTTCCTCTGGGCGGATCTGCCTGCGCCAGGATCGTTGGCCGACCTCGTCGAAGCGGTCATCACCGACATGGCCTATCCCGACCGCGACGTGGATCGCGAGGCCGTCCGGCGCCTGGGAGCCGCGTTGCTGAGTCCGCTGGCTGATCTCTGGCCGCAAGATACGGTTCTGGAAATCGCCTCCGACGGGTTCCTGGCTGCGGTCCCATGGGGCGCCTTGACCTGGCCTGGCTCCGCGCACGCGGTGCTTGAACGCGGACCGCTGGCGATCACGGTGGGCGCGGCCGCGACCGAAGATGCGGCAAGCCGCGGCAGCGGCCTGTTGGCCGTCGGCGTCGACGGCGAGGTGGAGGCGGGAGGGCCGCGCTTGACGCAGGCTGAAGCCGAAGCCCGCGCGGTCGCCGCGACGTGGCAGGACGGGCCCGTGGCCTTGCGGGTCGGCGCTGCTGGCAATCTCGGCGGACTGCTGCCCGACGGATTGCGGGGGTATCGGGTCGTCCACATCTCGTCCCACGCGCGCGTCTACGAGGGACTGGACGGCCACGCCGCCATCCACGTGGCGGGGAGTTTGGGACGACCGCTGACGATCGACCGGATCATCACGGCCGGCACCGACGCCGACCTGGTCTATCTGTCCAGTTGCGAGGGCGCAAGGCAGCACCGCAGTCCCGCGCGCGGCGTCCTGAGCTTCGCGGACGCGTTTCTGGCCGCCGGCGCCGGTGCCGTGGTGGCAACGTCCGTGTTGATGGACGACGTCGCGGGGCGCGCGCTGGCCGAAAACTTCTACCGCCACTGGCAGACGGGCAAAGCAGGGGCGGTCGCGCTGCGTGCCGCCCTGCTCGATTTGCGATCAACGGATCCCCGCTGGGATCACCCGTTCTACTGGGGCTTCGCGAACCTCTATACGAAACCGGCCAGCCCCGAATGACGCGGGCTAGATGTCGTCTTCACCGGGCAACTCCGGATCGACGACGCGGTCGGTGGCGTCGCTGTCCTTGCCCGGTCCGGCCTGCACGTTCACGTAGATCGGGTCATCGGGATCGGCGGGAGGCCAGGCGATCTGGATAGTCTCCAAGTTGTCAGCGTCGGGGAAGTCGAAATCGTTCAACACGAGATCGTAGCTCGTGAACGTGCCGTTGTAGTTGTCCGTGTTGTACCAGGACACGATCGGTAGCTCGATGATCGCCGTGCCCTTGTTGTTCGGCGGTATGTTCAGGGTCCGATAGATGATGCAGTTGCCGGGGACATAGAGACTGCCGCTGGTGGGCTCGGCTGCGACCCACAGGGTTCCCTCCTCGAAGTCATTGCCCGCCAGCGGGTCGCCAGCGAGGGTGATTCTGATGGGGTGAGTTTCGGGATATCCGTCCGGCACGATCGAGACTGTCCCGCCGTTCTTGGCGGGTAGTGCCTCAAACTTCACCTCGATCCAGTCTATATTGTTGAACTTGACGTTCAAGACGGCAAAGAACGGATCGAACCCCTCCGGCGGATCGAAAATGGGCAGTACGCGTTTGACCCCGTCCTCCGGCGCGTTCAGTGTGACGGTGTCGTGGCTGCAGGCGGTGAAGAGCAGCGCGGCGGCCAAGAGGCCGATGGCGGTCCAGGCGAGTCGGTGCATGGTCGGTCTCCCCGAGGTTGTTGGTGCGGTGTTCATTGTACGGAAACACGTCTGCCGAAAACAAGAACGCCGGGGATCGGGGAGTGAAAGAAAATACTGAGATGGCTGCGAGGTCGCGCGCGCGTTTCGCGCCGGATCAAATAAATCTTGGAAATTGAACCCGCAAACGTTCGTCCAGTAGAGCAAGAACCGTAGTCCCGTTGCACTCGCGCGGACTGGGTTCGTCTGCGGTTTGTCTTTGGCGGGAGGAGAAAGAACATGAAACGATTGTACTTGGCACTAGCGACCGCGAGCCTGCTCGGCTTGGCATTCAGTGGGTGTTCAGAGGAGCCGCTGCTCAACGACCGGGATGAGGTGGCCGTCACCCCCCGTTACGCGATTGATCCCGACCTGGAGAATATGACGTGGGGCCATGCGCCTATGGAGCCAGGCGAGAAATGCGTTTCCGAAATCTCCGGTCCGCAAACCGTTGCCGTACTGGCGGTACATTTCAACAATACACCTCCTGAAAACCATTTTACTCCGAGCCGGGTCGCGGCCATCAACAACATCATGTTCGGAGCGAGCAATTCCGTCGGCGCCTTGTATGAAAAAATGTCTTTCGGAAGTCTCGGTTATTCTGGGAATGTATTCGGCCCCTTCACGATCGATATACCCAGCAACACACCGTGCAATCAATATCCTCTCATGAAGGATCTCGTGGATGATCAAGCCTACTTGGCGATCCCGGGATTCGAAGACTATGACTACTACATCTATGTATTCGCCCGCCCCAATTCCTGCCAGGATGATCTGGGCTGGGGCGGCGTTGCCCAGATGTGCGGCCAAAACGTCTGGATCTGGACCTGGCAGTCTCGGTCGGTCTACGCCCATGAACTCGGCCACACCCTGGGTTGGCTGCATTCCGGTACACCCGAACTCGGCGAATACGGCGACTACTCTTGCATCATGTCCACCAACTGGCACCACAACGGCTTCGATCTTTCGTTGCGAGAGGCGAGCGCAATCTGGAAAAACGAGGCCGGCTGGATCGCTCCGGAGCGAGTGCTGGCCGTCGAAACGGCCGGCAACTACGAATTCTACCTGGCGCCGGTCGAGCGCGAGCCGGGCCTGATCCTGGATCCTACCGGCGGCACGGCTTATCAGTTGATTCGTGTCGATTACCTAGACGGCAACCTGAACACGCGGCACGTCTACCTCTCGTACCGTCGCGAGGAAGGCTCCTTCTATCCCGTGCCGGCCGTGGCCGATCTCATGAATCGAATCCACGTCCACACTCAGATAGCGCCCGGCTACCATACCTTGCGGCAGGCCGCCTTGGCGGCGTCCGAGTTCTTTGAACTGGGTCCTGTGGCGATCACAGCCGTGACAGACGGACTCGGAGGCGACGGCGATCATTTCGTCAGGGTCGAGGTCGATATCCGCGAAACGCCGCCCGGTGTCGGGATCAATCCGACCGTGCTCAGGGTCGCCGATCCCCAAGAGGGGGTTGTGGTCGGAACCGTGCAACTGCAGATCACCAATAACGCGACGTCCAAGTTGACTAGCACGACCTACACGCTTGAACCGTCGGCCCAGCAAGGGTTTCTCGTGCAGCCGGAAACCGCGAGCGTGACCCTCGCGCCGGGCGAATCGACGACGATCGTGGTGGATCTCGTCACGACTCCCGATATCTATGATGGCCGCTTCCCATATGGTGTGACCGTTACGGATGACGCGGAGGTCCAGGGGTCAAGTGTCGCCGGCGCCCGGTTCGATGCATACCTTGAACCGCCGACGGTGCCGGGCAATTTACGGCATGACGTTTCTCTGGGCGTTGTCACGCTGCATTGGGATCAATCCGACGACACATGGGGCGTTGATCAATACGAGATCAGGCGCAACGGACAGATCGTTGGGGTCAGCCCGAGATGGTCGCCGCGATATGTCGACAATAACGTGAACTCGGGCATCGTTTACGAGTACGAGGTCCGCGCGTACGACATCCCGGGACACATATCCGATTGGAGTCCGCCTTACAGCGTGTTGTTGGACTGTGAACACGGAGTCGATTCGTGGTTGGAAACGCCGATTGTCTTCGCGAACAAGCCGCCCAAGAGGCTTCCCTTTGTCGTGCCTGCCAATCTCTACATCACGAACCAGAACGGCGAGGAGTGCGGCCCGAGCGCCTTCACGCTGAACGTGACGGTCAACGACGGCAACCCCATCATATTGCCGGTGCCCGAGGATCCGGCGACGATCGTAATCGGGGCCGGCGCGACGGCGGGAGGGTTCGGCGGCATGAATTTCACGGCGCTGCCGACGGAGGGTGAATACTCGATCAATCTTGCAGTCAAACGAAACTACGACGTTCTGGCCAATCACGACTTCAAGTATGTTCTCGACGAAACTCCGCCGACGACGCCGTCGTTGGTGCGCGCAAACTTGGTCGGGACGCAGGTTCGACTGACTTGGCGCGGCTGCACGGATACGCTGTCGGGTCTGGCTCACTACGACGTTTTGCGGGACGGAGTGGTCGTCGGTCAGCCCACGAACGCGGCATTCAATGATCAGCTCGGCAGCGTGAGCCCCGGGCAGATGATCTGTTACCAGGTACGAGCCGTCGACCGAGCCGGCAACGAATCGCCGCTTTCGACGACCGCGTGCGTCACGATTCCCAATATGGAAGATCCCTTCGTGCCTTGATCGGCTTGTCGCGTCCGCCGCTGCAACGCGGCGGTCGTGTCGCGAGCGAGCTTGATCGCCGCGCCGGGTTCGCGCCCGGCGCGGTATCATCCCCGCAGAAACCGCCCCCGCCCGGCCGCCGCCTGCAGTCGGCCGTCCGCGAACACCGTTTCTCCGCGCGACCACACCTGCACCGGACGCCCGCGCACGGACCGGCCTTCGTAGATGGAATGGTCGCTGCGGCCGTGGGTGTTGCGCGCGCGGATGATCCAAGTCGCGGCGGGATCCCAGAGCACGAGGTCGGCGTCGGCGCCCGCCGCGAGGCTGCCCTTGCGGGGATAGAGACCGAAGATCTGCGCCGGCCGCGTCGAGACCAGCCTGACCCAGGCGGCCGGCGCCAACAAGCCGGTGGCGACGCCGAGGGTGTAGAGCAACGTCAGGCGCTGCTCCACACCGGCTGTGCCGCCCGGGATGCGCGTGAAGTCGTCACGGCCCAGCTCCTTCTGCCCTGCGAGGTTGAACGCGCAGTGGTCGGTCGCCACGACGTCGATCACACCGTCGGCCAACGCCGCGCGAAGCGCTCCGCGGTGCGCGAACGAGCGCAGAGGCGGGCTCATCACATAGGGCGCGGCGGCGGCGAAGTCGCCCGCGTAGAGGCTCTCGTCCAGCAGCAGATACTGCG
>JAQULN010000191.1 GCA_028718575.1 Candidatus Krumholzibacteriia bacterium
ACGTCAAGAAACGAAAGAAGCCGGGGTGCGAATTTCCCGTTTCGTGCTAATCCTGTGCACCGAACCTCGGCAAGCGGCGGCGCCGGAGCCGCCGCTTGCGTGCCGCCAGCGACGCCGGACCCTCCCCGCGACGGGGCTGGACGATGACGCCAGAGCTGAACGTCCCCAATACGCTCTCGCTGGCCTTCAGCGAGGAGTTGTACGCCGCCTGGCGCGAGAATCCCGAGAGCGTCCCCGCCAACTGGCGCGCCTATTTCGCGTCCCTGAGCCTCGGCGACAGCGTGACCCCGGCCGATGCGGCCACGGTCGGCCGGCGGCAGCTCGAACTGGCCGAGCGCCAAAACCGGGTCGATCGGCTGATCCGCAACTACCGCGTCCGCGCCCACAACATCGCGCGGGTCAACCCGCTGGGTCCGCCCCCGCCGCCGTCGGAAGAACTGACGCTCGACTACTACGGCTTCACCGAAGCCGACCTGGACCTGCCGTTCTCGGCCGGCAGCCTCGCGCTCGGCGAGTTCCTGCCCCTGCGCGAAATCTTGCGCCAGCTGCAGGCCACGTACACACGCTCGATCGGCGTCCAGTTCATGCACATCGACGATATCGAGTGCCGCCGCTGGCTGTATCGCCGCATGGAGAGCTGCGAGAACCGCATCGAGCTGCCCGTCGCGCACCAGATCGACATCCTGACTCGGCTGACTGACGCGGTCCTGCTCGAGGAGTTCATCCAGAAGAAATACATCGGCGCGAAGAGTTTTTCGCTCGAGGGCGCCGAGAGCCTGATCCCCTTGCTCGCGCAGTCGATCGAGTACGCCGGCAGCCAGGGGATCGAGGACATCGTCCTCGGTATGCCCCACCGCGGGCGCCTGAACGTCCTGGCCAACATCATGGGCAAGAGCCCCGGCCAGATCTTCGCCGAGTTCGAGGACCGCGAACCCGATCTGTTCCTCGGCCACGGCGACGTCAAGTACCACAAGGGCTTCCACAGCGACTGGCCCTGCCGCGACGGCCGCTCGGTGCACCTGGCCCTCTGCTTCAATCCCAGCCACCTGGAGTTCGTCAACCCGGTGGCCGTGGGCCGGGTGCGCGCCAAGCAGGACCGGCTCGGCGACCGCGATTTTTCGCGCGGCATGGCGATCCTGATCCACGGCGACGCGGCGTTCATCGGCGAAGGCATCGTGCAGGAAACGTTGAACCTCTCCGAGCTGGCGGGTTACCGCACCGGCGGCACCCTGCACGTCGTGGTCAACAACCAGATCGGGTTTACGACCCTGCCCCACGACGCGCGCTCGACCCGCTACTGCACCGACGTCGCCAAGATGCTGCAGATCCCGATTTTCCACGTCAACGGCGAGGATCCCGAAGCCGTCACGCAGGCGGTGACCCTGGCGCTGGACTACCGGCGCGAGTTCAAGCGCGACGTGGTCATCGACATGCTCTGCTACCGGCGCCGCGGCCATAACGAGAGCGACGAACCGGCGTTCACGCAGCCGTTGCTCTACGAGCAGATCCGCCGCCGCAAGTCCGTGCGCGAGGGTTATCTCGGACACCTCGTCAAGCTGGGGCAGGTCACGATCGAGACGGCCGACCGCATCGCCGCCGAACGCCGCGCCGTGCTGGAGGCCTGCTTCGACGGCGTCCGGCAGGAAAAGTTGGACGCGCCGCAGACGAGCAAGCGGCCGGTGACCAGCGTGGTCTGGCGGCAGTACGCCGGCGGCCCGGAGAGCGTCGTGCCCGACATCGACACCGGCGTGCCCGTCGACCGGCTCCGCGACCTGCTCCGCCGCCTCACAGTGTTGCCCGCCGATTTCACCCCTCACCGCAAACTGCCGCGCCTGCTGGAACAGCGGCGGCAGATGGCCGACGGTGAGATCCCGCTGGACTGGTCCGCCGCCGAGGCCCTTGCCATGGCCACGCTGGCCACGGCCGGCCACCGCGTTCGGGTCAGTGGCCAGGACTCCGAGCGCGGGACGTTTAGCCACCGCCACGCCGTCCTGCACGACGTCCGCACCGGCGCGCGCTACATGCCGTTGCAGCACTTGAACGCCGGCCAGGCGCCGGTCGAGATCTACAACAGTCCACTGTCCGAAGCCGGCGTCCTCGGCTTCGAATACGGCTACAGCCTGAACGCCCCGGACGCCCTGGTCGTCTGGGAAGCGCAGTTCGGCGACTTCTTCAACGCCGCCCAGGTCATCGTCGACCAGTTCATCGCGAGCGCCGAAGCCAAATGGCGGTTCCTGTCGGGCCTGGTCCTCTTGCTGCCGCACGGTTTCGAGGGCATGGGACCCGAGCACAGCAGCGCCCGGATCGAGCGCTTTCTGGATCTGGCCGCCGAGGACAACCTGCAGATGGCGCAGCCGACTACGCCGGCGCAGCTCTTCCACCTGCTGCGCCGCCAGGTGCTGCGACCGTGGCGCAAGCCGCTGATCGTGATGACGCCCAAGAGCATGCTGCGCGCGCCCGAGATGGCCTCGCCCCTCGCAGATCTGGCCGGCGGCTCGTTCCGGCGAATCATCGACGACCCGCGGCGCGCGCAGGCTGCCGAGCGAGCGCGGGAGATCCTCGCCTGCTCCGGCAAGATCTACTTCGAGCTGGAGGCGCAGCGCCGGCGGCTCGGGCGACAGGACCTGCACATCGTGCGCATCGAGCAGCTCTACCCCCTGCCGGCGTCGCTGCTGGAGTCGCACCTCGCGGATTACCCGGCCGCAGTCCCGGTGCGCTGGGTGCAGGAAGAGCCGGAGAACATGGGCGCCTGGCCGCATCTGCGCACCCGGTTCGGCGACATGCTGCCGGGCGGAAGACCGCTGCGCGCTGTTTGCCGGCCGGTATCCGCGTCGCCCGCGACGGGGTCGTCCGCCAGCCACAAGCTCGAGCACCTGCTCCTGTTGGAACGCGTGTTCGGTCCGGACGTGAGAAAATGACGTGCGGACAGGATAGTTTTTATCTTATATTAATCGCCGAAGGAGGTCGCGTGCCTGGTGTGCCTCCTTCATTCCGGGGCGCCGGGGTTCGGTCAGTCATGGTCGGACCCCGGCTTTTTTTTTGCGGAAACTGCGCCTATCTTGGTTTGGCTTGCCTTTCGGCGCGGTCGGGACGGCGCGCGCCGGGGTCGTAAAGGAACGGCAACCATGGCGATTGAAGTCAGGATCCCCGAACTGGGCGAATCGATCAGCGAAGTCCAGGTGGCCGAATGGCGGCGCCAGGTCGGCGACCTCGTTGACGTTGACGAACCTCTGGCGGAGATCGACTCGGACAAAGCCACGGTCGAACTGCCGGCGCCGGCCGCGGGCCGGCTGACCGAGATCCGGGTCCAGGCCGGCCAGTACTGCAAGGTAGGCGACGTGGTGGCGGTGATCGACGAACACGCCGCGAAGGATGCATCGCCGCCCGCCAACGCGAGCCCCGCGGCAGCGAAGGACGCCCCGCCGCCCACCGGCAACCAGGCGCCGCCCGTCGCCAAGACCGCCGGCGCGCCGATCATGCCGGCCGCGCAACGCTTGTTGGCGCAATCCGGCCTGCCGGCCGATCGCGTGCCGGGCACCGGCCCCGGCGGCCGTGTCTTGAAAGAGGACGTGGAGCGCGCCGTGGCCGCCAAAGCGCGGGACGCCGCCACCGGCGCGGCCGGCGGCCCCGCAGAACCCGCGCCGGCGGCGCGGCCGCTCGCCGGCGCGCGCGAGGAGCGCACGCGTCCGATGAGCCCGATCCGGCGCCGGATCGCCGAACGGCTGGTCGCCGCGCAACGCACCGCCGCCCTCTTGACCACGTTCAACGAGATCGACATGAGCGCCATCAAGGCGATGCGGGAACGCCACCAGGACGCCTTCCAGGCGCGGTACGGCGTCAAGCTTGGATTCATGAGCTTTTTTACCAAGGCGGTGATCGAAGCACTGCGGCTCGTGCCGCAGCTCAACAGCGAGATCCGCGGGCAGGACATCGTCGAGCGCGACTTCTATGACATCGGCATCGCAATCGGCAGCGGCAAGGGCCTGGTAGTGCCCGTTCTGCGCAACGCTGAAACGCTCGGCTTCGGCGAGATCGAGCGCCGGATCGCCGATTTCGCGACGCGGGCGCAAGCGAAGAAACTGGACCTCGCCGAACTCGAAGGCGGCACCTTCACGATCAGCAACGGTGGAGTGTACGGCTCGCTATTGTCGACGCCGATCGTCAACCCGCCGCAAAGCGGTGTGCTGGGCCTGCACGTCATCCAGGACCGGCCCGTCGTGCGCGACGGCGCGGTCGTGGTCCGGCCCATGATGTACGTGGCCCTGACGTACGATCATCGCGTCGTCGACGGTCGCGAAGGAGTCGCCTTCCTGAAACACATCAAGGAATGCATCGAAGCGCCCGAGCGCATGATGCTGGAGATCTGACCATGACCGAACGGCAGCACGACCTGGTGATCATCGGCGCCGGGCCCGGCGGCTACGTGGCCGCCATCCGCGCGGCGCAGTTGGGCCTGGACACCGCCTGCGTCGAGCGCGAGCCGCGCCTCGGCGGCACCTGCCTGCGGGTGGGTTGCGTCCCGAGCAAGGTCCTGCTCGAAAGCAGCGAGCAGTACCACGAGCTGCGCGGGGGCAATCTGGCCGCCCGCGGCATCAAGACCGAGGCCGTCTCGCTCGACCTCCCAGCGATGCTTGCCCGCAAGGACAAATTGGTCGGCGAGCTGACCGACGGGGTCGCCGGTCTGTTCAAAAAGAACAAGGTGACCCGCTACGAAGGCACCGGCCGCCTGGACGGAGCCGGCAAGGTGGCGGTCGCAGGCAAGGATGCGGCGTTACTGTCCGCCAAGCACGTGCTGATCGCGACCGGCAGCGTGCCGGCCTCGTTGCCGGGCATCGAGATGGACGGCGAGGTGATCGGCGATTCCACGACGGCGTTGTCTTACGCCGAGGTCCCGCGGCACCTGGTGGTGATCGGCGCGGGGTACATCGGGCTGGAGTTGGGCTCGGTCTGGCGGCGCCTGGGCGCCGAGGTCACCGTGGTCGAGTACCTCGACCGGATTCTGCCCGGCACCGATCTGGAGATCGCCCGCGAGGCGTTGAAGCTCTTCAAGAGGCAGGGAATGCAGTTCGTGCTGAAGGCCCGGGTCACGGGTGCCCGCCGCCAGGAGGGCGACGGCAAGACCGGCGCCGTGGTCGAGATCGAGGGGCGCGATCCGCTCGCCGCCGACCGCGTGCTCGTCGCCGTCGGCCGCAAGCCGCACACGGACGATCTGGGGCTCGCGTCGCTAGGCATCGCGCTCGACGAGCGCGGGCGCATCCCCGTCAATGAGCATTTCGAGACGACCGCGGCAGGCGTGTACGCCATCGGCGACGTCATCGACGGGCCGATGCTGGCGCACAAGGCCGAAGAAGAAGGCATCGCCTGTGTCGAACGGATCGTGACGGGCTGGGGGCACGTCGATCGCGGCACGATTCCAGGCGTCTGCTACACCGATCCCGAGATCGCCGGGGTCGGCCGCACCGAGGAGCAGCTCACTGAAGACGGCACGCCGTTCCGCAAAGGCATCTTTTTCTTCCGCGCCAATAGCCGCGCGCGCGCCCTCGATCGTATCGACGGGCGCGTGAAGATCCTCGCCCACGCCCAGACCGACCGCATCCTGGGTGTGCACATGATCGGGCCGCGCGCCGGCGACCTGATCGCCGAGGCGGTGGCGGCGATGAGCTTCGGCGCCAGCAGCGAGGACCTGGCCCGCGTCTGCCACGCGCACCCCACGTTGAGCGAGGCCGTCAAAGAAGCGGCCTTGGCGGTCGCCGGGCGGGCGCTGCACGCCTGATCCGCGAACAGCCTCAACGCCGCCACCCTCACAAAAGGCGCCGGCTAGAACCGGAAGCGCAAGTGCGCGCTGATGCTGTTGGCATCGCTGACGAGGTTCAGCCTGCCCTCGAGATCCAAGGACGGACTCAACGCGAAGCCGCCGCCGAGCGCCAGACCGATTTCCGTGTCGGTGTCGGACCTGTCTTCGTTGTCGAATTCCACCTTCGAACGACCGATCACGAATCCGAGGCCGCCGAGCAAGTACGCCGGCGAATCGGTGAGGTGGTACTCGGCGAGGGCCAGGATCGGGATCATGCTGAACGAGTAGTCCCCGCCCGGGTAGTCCTCGGTCAGGAAATGAATATACGACACTTCGCCGCGGAAGTTCAGCTCGGCCGAATGAGGAACGGA
>JAQULN010000192.1 GCA_028718575.1 Candidatus Krumholzibacteriia bacterium
GGCGCCAACCTCGCCCGAACCGCTCTCACGATTCCCGTTGTGGTCAGCCCGGCCTACGTGAAGGTGGACGAGCTTCTCGTCACCGAAGGCACGGGCAATCAGAACGGTCAGCCCGAAGCGGGCGAGGTTCTGCAGCTGCATCTGGTGCTGCAGGATGTCGGGGGAGCGGGGGCGACGGGCTTGACCGCCAACCTTGTCAGCGACGATCCGAACATCACGATCATGACCGCTTCGATCAGCGTGCCCGATGTGCCGCCCGGCGGCACGGTGACCACGACGAACTCCCTCGCCTTCACCACGCCGGCAACGATCCGAGACGGCACCAGCGTACGCTTCCGCATCGTAGTCGCCAGCGCCGGTGGCGGTCAATGGGTCAGTCCGGGCGAGATCGAGATCCTGGCGCCGGAGGCGGAAGTCGTTCGCCTGGTCATCGACGACAGCGTCTACGGCAACGGCGACGGCATTCCGCAGAGCGGCGAGCGGCTGGTGCTGCATCCCTACGTGAAGAACTACGGCGCGGGCCGGTTGGACCAGTTGATCGTCCAACTCGTCGCCGATGCGCCGGGCGTGACGGTGCACGATGAGTGGGCGTACTTCGCCGGGATAGAGTTGTTGGCCGAGAGCGCCGCGACCGGCGGCGCTTTGTCGTTGACGCTCGGCGACATCGCGATGATGGCGCCGGCCCACCTGCAGTTTGTCGACAACTTCGGCCGCGGCTTCAGCCAACCTCTGGAATTCAACCCGCCGCCGGCTCCCGACGAACCGCAGGCGGACGCGACGATCGCCTCGGACACGATCGCGTTGCGCTGGGAACCCGTCGGCGCCGGTCGCACCCTGGGCTATCACGTCTACCGCGCGGAATCCGCCGCGGGTCCCTTCGCGCGCGCCAACAGCGACCTGGTGCTCGGCACCTCTTATTTCGAAGACCGCGGCCTGGCGCAGCTGGCGCCGTACTGGTACAAGGTCAGCGCCGTCGATACGTTCCTCATTGAAGGACCGTTGTCGCCGATGGTCTATCAGACCACCTCGCTCGCCGAGCTGCCGAATTTCCCGCTGCCGTTCGCGACGCCGACCAGCGGACACGCCGCCGTGGGCGACGTTACCGGCGACGGACGCCTGGAGATCGTGCTGGCGTCCAACGAAGTCTACGTCTGGCGCGACGACGGCACCGAGTTGATCGACGGCGACAACAACGCGCAGACCACCGGACCCTTCACCAATGTCAACGGCCAGTTCGAACCGGCCGGCGTCGCGCTTGCCAATCTCATCAACGGTCCGGGCCTGCAGATCATCGCCAGCGAACGCCTGGTGTCGCGCAAGATTCATATCTACAAAGCCGACGGCACGGCACTGCCGGGCTGGCCGCGGACAATGCAGGCGTCTTACAACTGGGCGACGCCGGCCGTCGGCGACGTCACTGGCGACGGCCGCAAAGAAATCGTCGTCAACGATACCGCGGGGCGCACGTTTGTTTGGCGCTGGAACGGGACCGAGCTGCGCGACGGCGACAACGATCCGGCGCCCGACGGCGTCTTCGTGCGGCGTACCGAAAACTGGGGCTATTCTTCGCCGGCCTTGTACGACCTGGACGGCGACGGCGCCTGCGAAATCATCTTCGGCACGCGTTACAGCAACGGCAACGGTTTGCTCGCCTACAAGTACGATGGCACGCCTGCGCCGGGCTTCCCGATCGAGACCGGGACCGAGGCCATCATTTGCAGCCCGGCATTGGCGGACCTCGACGGCGACGGCCAGAAAGAGATCATCTTCTCGACGGTCGGCAACACGCTTCATGTCGTGCGCGCGAACGGCGACGATTATCCGGGATTTCCGATCCAGTTTCCCGGCCCGGCGATCTTCGATCCGGGGCCGAGCCCGGCCGTCGGCAACTTCGACGACGACCCCGACCTGGAGATCGTCTGGCCGGTCAACGGGCCCAGCACCTACATGGATATCTTCCTGGTCGACACGGGACTCAGCGACGACACCTCCGGCACCATCATGCCGGGGTGGCCGGTCCGCTTGCCGGCCAATACCGAAGGCAGCCCCGTGGTCGGCGACATCAACGGCGACGGGATCGCCGATATTGTCCAGCCGATCGGCAACAGCAACATGGAGACGCCCGATCGCGTCTACGCGTTCAACGCGGACGGAACCATCATCAACGGTTTCCCGATCAACTTGAACGGCCACTGTCGGGCGACGCCGGTGATCTGCGACCTTAATGGCGACGGCCGCGTGAACATCGTCTATGGGAGCTGGGACAACCTGCTGCACGTGTGGGATATGCCGTTCCCCTACGATGTCCACACCGTGACCTGGCCGACCTTCCACGGCAACTACCAGCGCACCGGCGTAGCGCAGGTCTTCAGCGTGACCGCCGTGGAGGATCAGGAGACGGAGGTGCCGGCGGCGTTCACCCTGCTGCCGCCGTACCCGAACCCCTTCAACCCCGTCACGACGCTGCGTTTCTTCGTGACGCCGGGCCCTGACCGCCGGCTGGACGTCGCGGTGTACGATCTGCGCGGGCGCCGCGTGCGCGCGCTGCACGACGGCCTGGCCGATCCCGGCTGGCACGAATTGACATGGGATGGTCGGGACGACAACGGTCGCGGACAAGCGAGCGGCGTGTACTTCGTCAAGGCGCGCCAAGCCGGCCAGAAGCAGACATACAAGTTGACCCTGGTCAAATGACCGGCGGCCGCAAGTTGCCGTCAACACTAGCCCCGAGCTAACCGCTCGGGGCTTTTTTTTTGGAATGTCGCCGCGTGGCCGCCCCGCCGGGGCGGCGAACTGGTCCGCAAGTGTGTCCGTCGCGGTTGTGCGCGACTGTTGCGACTCGACAGCGGCGGACCGCCGGTTGACGGGCGGTTGTCGCCGCGGCTAACATAGCGAAGGCGAAACGTCCGTTGGGAGACTGTTAGGGAGGCATATGTCGCGCCGATGGCTTATGGCCCTGGGCGGTGTCGCGCTGGCCAGCGCCCTCGCGTTGCTTTGCCTGCGGCCACCGCCGCGGCCGCTAGTTGACGCCGAGCATGCGGGACCGGTGCGCGGCGGCACTGCGGTGATTGCACTCGCGGACGAGCCCGACGTGCTCAACTCGTTGGTGCGCACATCGGCGGTGGCCGGCATGATCCTGGCGTTGGTGCAGGCCAGCCTGGCGGAAATGGGAGAAGACCTGCAATGGTTTCCCGTCATCGCCAGCGGTTGGACAATCGCTCCGGACAGCATGGCGATCACCTACCACCTGCAGCGATGGTTCTGGGAGGACGGTCAGCCGTTGACGAGCGAGGACGTGCGGCTTTCCTGCGACCTGTTGCGGGATCCGCGCGTCGGCAGTCCGCGCGCCGATTTGTTGCGCGCCGTGCGCGCGGTCGCGACGCCGGATGCGCATACCGTACGTTACGAATTCGCGTCGCCCCAGGCCCAGCCGGTCCAGACCACGGCCCATTCGATTCTGCCGGCTCATCGCCTGCGCGATCTCGATCCGGCGTCCGTCGCCCGGTGGCCGATCAACCGCACGCCGCTGGCATCAGGCCCCTTCCGGTTAGCAGCTTGGCAGGCCGGCCGCCAGCTCGTGCTCGTACCCAATCCGCGCTACCCGGGACAGGCGCCGTGGCTCGACCGCGTCGTGCTGCGCATCCTGCCCGACGAGACGGCGCGGATCCTCGCCCTGGAGACAGGCGAGGTCGATCTGGTCTACGACGTGCCGGCGAATGCCGCGCGGCGATTGGCCGGCCGCCCCGACCAACGACTTGTCGAGGTCGAGGGCCGAGTCTTCGGGTTTCTGCTCTGGAACGTGAGACGCCCTGTTCTGCACGATCCGCTCGTGCGCCGTGCTCTCTCGCTGGCTCTGGACCGCAACCGAATGGTCCGCGATCTGCTGGGCGGCTTCGCGGCGCCGGCGGCCTCGTACTTACCGCCGGCGCTCTGGAATCACCACCGGGGTCTCGTCGCGGATCCCTATCGACCGGATTCAGCGCAAGTCTTGTTGGCGGGTGCCGGCTGGGACCTTACCGACGGTGTCACGATTCGCCAGCGCGACGGCGAGCGGTTGCGGCTGGATGTGATCTACCGGGGCGGCGACGCGCTCCGGGACAACAGCGCGTCGTTGGTGCGGGAGAATCTGGCGGCCATCGGCGTCCAAGCGGATTTGCGCGCTATGGAACTGGCGACCGCTTTGGATTTTCTACGCGCCGGACGGTTCGACGCCTACTTGGGGGAGTTCCAGGCCAACTTGTACGCGGATCCGTCCTCGCTCGTGATGTCCGGCGCCAGCGATCGATTCAATTTCGGCGGCTATGCCAATGCGCGCGTCGACTCGCTGCTCACCGCCGCGCTGAGGGAACCCGCGCGCGATCGCAGCCTGCCGCTGTGGTACGCCTTGCAAGAAGAACTGGCCGCGGATCAACCAGCCGCCGTGCTTTATTATCCGCGCCAGATCGTAGCCTACCACCGCCGCCTGCGTGACGTGCGGCCGCACATGCTATCGCCGCTCAACAATCTTGCGGAATGGTGGATCGCCCCCACGGCCGGGCGTCAATGAATCGATGCTTCCTGAAGACCAACGTCGGCCGTTCGGTAATAATCGGTTTGATTTGACGTTCCGTTGTTCTCCTGCTACGTTAGCGCGGATGTTTCACGAAGGGCCGTCATTAATAATCCGGGTTAATGCTTACCGTCGAGCATCTCAATTTTTAGTAGCGGTCCTTCCAAGTCGACCAGGGTTGAACTCGTTGTAATATTACCTGAACCCGGGAGCCTGGGTATGCCTGCTGATGTTAGCCGTCTGCTTGCTCAACTGAGCCGCGCCGACCTGCAGAATCTGCTGGCGGCGAAGGTCGAGATCGAGGAGCTGCAGGAGCGCCGCGCCGTCCTGCAGAAGGAACTGGGAACGATCGAAAATGCGCTGCTCCGCTTGCTTGGCAAAGCCGCCGGCGTTCGTGGTCGCGGCAAGAAAAGCAAGCAGGTTCCCGCGAAGTCCGCCAAATCTGCGAGATCCGCCAAATCAGCTAAATCCACCAAGTCTGCGAAGTTGGCCAAGTCAGTCAAGCCGGCCAAGAAGAAAAAGGCGGCCAAGCGCAAACTAGCCAAGCCGGGGCCGCAACGAGCCGCCAAGCGCCCTGCCGGCACTTCCCGCAGAGGCAAGCCGAGCGTCACCGCGAGCGGCCGGGCCGCTGGCGGTCGCATCACGCTAGAAGATGTCGTGGTGTCGGTTCTGAAGCGGCATGGCGAACCGCTGCCGTTCAAGGTTCTGTTGCAGACCATCGTCGGCGGCAAGCTTTTTAAAACCCGCAGCGCGAACTTCGAAAACGTCCTGCGCCGGACACTCTCGACGAGCAAGCGCGTCAAGCGGGTCGGCCGAGGCGTCTACGACCTCTAGCAAGCATTGAATAAGCTGGATCTGGCCGTGTTCAACCATTTAACCCGGTTTATTCATGAAGAACCTACTGCGGAAGGTTAAATGCTTACCGGAGAGCGGGATCGCAAGGATCGACGAGGGAGGCGTACCGCCTTGGGTACGCCTCCCTCGTCGATCCTTGCGATCCCGCTCTCCGGTAAGCATTTCCCTCTTCCTCGTCACGGTCCTTCATGAATAAACCGGGTTAACCGCGGTCCCGCCTGGATGGACCGGGCGGGCCAGTTCCCGCCACGTCAGCCGGGCGGCCAGCCGAGCGGGCGGCCGCCCAACAGATGCAGATGCAGGTGCGGCACGGTCTGGCAGCCATCGCGGCCGCAATTGACCACAAAACGGTAGCCGGTCGCGGCCAGACCGAGCTGGGCGGCCACGGCGGCGGCGGTCACTTGCAGTCTGCCCAAGAGGTCGGCGTCGCCGGGAGTCACCTCGGTGAGCGCGTCGACGTGTCGGCGGGGTATGACCAAGACGTGCACCGGAGCCTGCGGCTGCAGATCCCGGAAAGCCACGAAATCCTGATCGGCGTACACCTGGTCGCTCGGGATCTCGCCGGCGGCGATCTTACAGAATATGCAACTGGTCATGCAGCATCCTTTCCAGCGTCAGTGGGGTCGTTGGGTTTCGGCGGTCAGTTCACGGAATCCTGCCGCCGACGCTAGCACGCTACCCTCGGTTCCGGCAAGGAGGCCGGCATGCGAATTCTGGTCTTGGGTTACAATGCCTTCGACGTCACCGTGCCGGTGC
>JAQULN010000193.1 GCA_028718575.1 Candidatus Krumholzibacteriia bacterium
CCTGTTCGAGGTGCGATTCGGCCTCCGGCGCGTGGTCAACTCTCGACACTCCTCGTCGATACGTTACCATTGGCACCGTCGGCGACGGGCCAGATGGCTACGCCGTCCACTCCAGTGGTCGCCCTGGCTCCCGGACTGGACGGCCGTTATCGGTCGCCGATCACGGCCGCCGTCCCGGCGGAGCCTGCGGGCTGGCGGCGGCAGGTTCCACGGCCGGGGACGAGTTCCTGGCCGGACAGTGTAGCGAGTCACGGCCGGCCAAACCAGATTGGATCCGCAGATGCGGTTGCTGAACAGACACTTACTGCGGGCGACGGTCGGACCGTTTCTATTCGGCCTCGCCACGATCACCTTTCTCATGATGATCGACAACCTGTTCCGTTATGTCGACATGTTCGTGAGCAAGGGCGTGCCGTTCACCGTGGCCACGAAAGTCCTGATCCTGAGCCTGGGCTTCACGCTTGCATTATCTGTTCCAATGTCCGTGCTGATCGCGGTGCTGATGAGCGTGGGGCAACTTGCTGGCGACAATGAAATTACAGCCATGAAAGCCAGCGGCATCAGCCTGTTCGCCATCCTGCGGCCGCTGCTGTTGGGCGCGGCGATCATCGCCGTCGGGTTGACCGCCTTCAATCACTATATCTATCCCGAATCGAATCACACGTTGGTCAACCTGCTGCACGACATCCGCCGGTCGCGTCCGATGCTCGAGATCCGCGCCCAGGTCTTCACCGACCTGAGCGACGGCATGACTATCCACGTCGCGACCAAGGACGATCGCACCGGCGACGTCACCGACGTCTCGCTCATCGAGAAGGAGAAGCCGGGCGAACTCGGCCCTCGGGTGACCACGGCCAAGACCGGCCGTATCACCAGCGACCGCGCGACCGGCGCGATAACGCTCGAGCTCTTCGACGGCGAAATCCACGAGTTGCCCGACCCCGAGCAGCCGGAGAAGTACCAGGTCACCCGCTTCGGCCGCCAGATCATCGTGCTGCAAGACCAGCACCAGGGCATCCAGGATTCCGGCCGGCAGGCCCGCGGCGACCGCGAAATGAACCTGACTGACCTAAAAGAAGCCGCGCGGAGCCAGCAGCAACAGTTACTGGATAGCCGGCAGCACATCGTGAACGTGAACGCGGACGTTGTGCAGTCGCAGTACCGGCTATTGAATCCGGCGCGGCGCGGTCTGTCGGCTAACGCCACGCCAGCCAGGTCGGCCGAGCTGAGCGCGCAACTAGGAGCGACCCGCCGCAAACTCGACCACGCCGCCAGTCAAGCGCGAGCGCAGGTCACCGTCGCCGACAGCCATATCCGTCGCTCCAACAAGTTCATGGTCGAATACCACAAGAAACTGGCCATTCCGGTCGCCTGCCTCGTGTTCACCGTAGTCGGCATTCCGCTCGCGGTCACGACCAGCCGCAGCGGCAAGGGGGTCTCTGTCAGCCTGGCGATGGCCATTTACGTATTCTATTACCTTTGTCTGGTGGGCGGCGAGAAGCTCTCGGATCGCGGCTTCCTTGACCCGGCGCTCGCCATGTGGGCCGGCAACATCTTGTTGTTGCTGGTCGGGGTGCCGCTCTTCTGGCGCGCGGTGCGGGAAACCACCTACGTGCGGCTGCGCCGGCCGCGCTGGCGCGGCCACAGGCCCCACGAGGTGAGCCCATGAGCTTCGTCGTGCTCCGCCTCCACGAACGGATGGTCCTGAGCACGTTCGTGCGCTATCTCCTGTATACGCTGGTCGGCTCCTTCATGTTGTTCACCCTGGTCGACTTGTTCGACCACCTCGGCAGCTTGATCGACAACCACGCCACCGGATCGATGGTCCTGCGCTATTACCTGTACAAGGGCGCCTGGATCATCGACCAGGTCTTGCCGATCGCCGCCCTGATGGCCACGCTGTTCACCGTCGGTTCGCTGGCCCGCTACCGCGAATTGACCGCCCTCTCGACCTGCGGACTGTCCCTGCTGCGCATCGCGCGGCCGCTGCTCGTCAGCGGGCTGGTGCTCGTGGTCGCCGCCCTCGCCTGGCGCGAGTACGTGCTGCCCGAGGCCAACGTCCGCAAATGGCGAGTCTGGGAAGTAGAGATCCACAAGAAGACCGAGACCCAGCGGCCCACCCGCCAGATCGCCGCCACCGGCCCGGACGGACGCCTCTACTACGCCCGCGTGTACGACCCCAACAAGCAGACGGTGACCGGGCTGAAGGTCATGACCATGGAGGGTGCGACGGTCCGGGAGCGACTCGATGCGGAGCGGGCCCAGTGGAACGGGCAACATTGGGTTCTACAACGGGGCACCCGGCGTTATTTCGTGGCTGATGAGGAAGTTACCGAGACATTTACCACGAGCGTCGCCGCCGACCTGGCGATCACGCCCCGCGGCCTGTACCGGACCCGGGTGCGACCGGAGAACATGAACATCCGGCAATTGCGCGACCATCGCGATCTACTGCGCCAGACCGGGGGCGACCCCGGCAGTATCAACGTCGACATCCAGTTCCAGCTGGCGTTTCCCCTGGTCAACCTGATCGTCGTGTGCCTCGGCGTGGTCCTGGCGTCCGGCCCACGCAAGACAACCGTCGCCTCCGGATTCGGCATCACGCTGCTGATCGGCTTCGGATACTACCTGCTGATGATGTTCGGGCGATCGCTCGGCCACAGCGGCGTGCTGCCGCCGGTGGTGGCCGGTTGGACCGGCAACGCAGTCTACGCCGCAGGAACCTGGCTGCTCTACCGGCAAGCCCGCCGCTAGCGGCGAGGACCTTTTCGCTGGACTCCTTGCCTGGCGCAACCTAGCTTTATACATTGAGCTGGACGCTGTTTGCGTACGCTGAACGCGCAACAGCGGCGCCCGACAGGGTGCCACTTGCCTGGACCCGCACGCGGAGTCGCTTTGCCCATGAGAAAGCTCGGATTGATCTTGCTGCTGGCGGCTTTAGCCGCGCTGGTAGCCGCTGGCTGCAGCGAAGAGGAGAATTCCAAGCCGTACGTCAGCCGTCTCTATGCGAGCGAGACCTGCGGCGTGGCTCCTCTGCGGGTGGATTTCCGCGCCGATGCGACCGGCGGTAAGCCGTTCAACGATCCGACGGGCGGCAACAATTGGCTCCGGATGAGTTGGGATTTCGGCGACGGCACCGTCATCGCCAACGGGACGTCCATCGCCTATCACCGTTACGAGGCGCCGGGGATTTTCACCGTGACGGTGACCGCCGAAGACGACGCAGGCGAGCGGGATTCGCGCAGCATGCAAGTCAAGGTCAATGCCGACAGCCTGAGCATCGAGGTTTTCGGTACGCTGCACGGCGAAATCGTCACCGAGCTGAAGGCTTGCGAGCCGTTGACTCTCGGCATCATCGCCGAAACTTGCGGTTTCGATCCGGTCTCCGACACCTACGATCGCTTCATCTACCGGTGGTCCGTCGCCGGCGCCGCCTACACCAGCGCCAACCCGCAGCACGCGTTCGCGCCGGCCACGGAGCCGCGCGTGGAGATGATCACCCTGAACCTGATCGACCCGACGCGCTCGACCACGCGCAACGACACGCTCTGGGTCGATGTGCTGCCGAGCGCCGGCGCTGACCTCTCCCTCGCCGCCTTCTGGCTGCTGCCTGACAGCCTGTACACCACCTCGGACACCCTGCGGGTCACCCTGCCGGGTGTTTGGCCGAACATCTTCACCTACCGGTTGCACGCCCGCAACGCTGGCCCCGAGCCGGCGTATCACGTGACGGTCCGTGGCAACCAGCCGAACCTCGCCAACCTGCACTACGTCGGCGCCTTCGCGTCGAGCGGCGGGGTCACCTACGACTCCGCCTCCGACGCCCGGCGATGGACCTGGCGGATTCCCGCGATCGCTGCCGGCGGCGAAGAGACCGTCTTTGTCGCGTACCGTATCGAAAGTCCCCCGCCGTCCAACAACGCGTTCCCCATCAGGATGCAGCCTTACGCCTGCGATCCCGATACAACGAATCTGCAAATCACGCCGCGGCTCATCACCCAGACGTTCCGCTAGTCGGGACCAAGCCGGCGGCGCGGCGGCAAAGCGGCTCGCATCGTTGGCGAACGGCCCGGGTTCAGCCCGGGCCGTTCGTGTAGGTCCGCGTCAACCGACCGACCGCTGCAGCTCCGCCACCATGTCGGTCCGTTCCCAGGTGAAGCCGCCTTCCTCGCGGCCGAAATGTCCATAGGCCGCGGTACGTTTGAAGATCGGCTGGCGCAGGTCCAGACGGCTGATGATGCCGCGGGGCGTCAGATCGAAGACCTTGCGCACCGCGGCCGTCAACCGGGCGTCGGGCGCTTTGCCGGTACCGAAACTCTCGACCATGATCGAGACCGGTTCGGCCACGCCGATGGCGTACGCCACCTGCACCTGGCAACGATCGGCCAGCTCGGCTGCCACCAGGTTCTTGGCGACCCAGCGCGCGGCGTAACAGGCGGAGCGGTCGACTTTCGTGGTGTCCTTCCCGCTGAAGGCGCCGCCGCCGTGCGCCGCCATCCCGCCGTAGGTGTCGACGATGATCTTGCGGCCGGTCACCCCGGCGTCGCCCTGCGGACCGCCGATGACGAACTTGCCCGTTGGATTGACGTGGCAGTTGTAACCGTCAAAAGGAATGTCGAATTCATGCAGGATCGGTTCGATGACATGCTGCCGCAGCGACGCGGTGATCTCCGCGTGCTCGATGTCGGGATCGTGTTGCGTGGAGACCACCACGGTGTCGATGCGCACCGGACGGCGGCCCTCATACTCGACCGTGACCTGGGTCTTGCCGTCCGGCCGCACCCAAGGTAGCACGCCGTTTTTGCGCACCTTCGCCAGGCGCTGGGCCATGCGATGCGCCAGCGTGATCGGCAGCGGCATCAAGACCGGCGTCTCGCGGCAGGCGAAACCGAACATCAACCCCTGGTCACCAGCGCCGCCGGTGTCGACGCCCATGGCGATATCTGGCGACTGCTCGTCGATGGCGGTGATCACAGCGCAAGTCGTCGCGTCGAAACCGTATTCGCAGCTCGTGTAACCGATCTCGCGCACGGTCTGGCGGACCAGGCGCGGGATATCGACGTACGTCGTCGTGGTGATCTCGCCGGCCAGCAGCGCCAGACCCGTCGTGACCAGCGTCTCGCAAGCCACCCGCCCGTTGGGGTCATGGGCCATGATCGCGTCAACGACGGCGTCGGATATCTGATCGGCGACTTTGTCGGGATGTCCTTCGGTTACGGATTCGCTGGTGAACAAGAAACGCTCGCTCATGGTTGCTCCTTTGCCGTCAACTCGCAGTAGTCGCCTATGTTGACCGTGCCGTGCACGTGCTCGACGCGGCAATGATCGCCTATCAAACTGCTATGCAAATGACAATGCCGCAACATGCTGCCCGCCCCGATCACGGCGTCTTCGACGACGCAGTGTTCGACGACAGCGCCCGGCCCCAGGCTCACGTAGGGACCAAGCCGCGAGGCCACGACGGTGGCGTCGGCTGGGACGTGGCAATAGACCGCCGCGCCGCGCGCGACACCGGACGCCGCGTCGCGCTCCAACAGGACGCGGTTGGTCTCGAGCCACGTGTCCCGCGCGCCGCAGTCATACCAGTCGTCGACCGCCAGGGTGCGGAATCGGTGGCCCGCCTCGAGCATGCGCTGCAGGCCGTCAGTGAGTTGGTACTCGCCGCGGGTGCGCTGATCGTCATTGATCACCTGTTCCATGCTGTCGAACAGAGCCCCGCCTTCGCGGAACAAGTAGGCGCCGACGATGGCAAGGTTGCTGGGCGGCACCTCGGGCTTCTCCACGAACCCCGTCACGCGTTCGCCAGCCTTGATCACCACGCCGAAACGGCGCGGATCATCCACTTGCCTCACGCCGATCAGATTGTCCTGGCTCGCGAGGAAGCTCCGGTAGTCGGCCTTCAAGATCGTATCGCCCAGCACACAGAAAAACGGCGCGTCGCCGACCGCCTCGCGCGCGGTCCACACCGCGTGGCCCAGCCCCAGGCGCTGCTCTTGTTGTACGTACGTGATGGCCAAGTTCGGCCGCGCCGCCGTGAACCAGTCGCGCACCGCCTGGCCCTGGTAGCCGACGATCAGCACGAAGCCGTCGATACCAGCCGCCGCCAGGTCGTCGACGATGTGCGCGAGGATTGGTCGGCCGGCGACCGGCAAGAG
>JAQULN010000194.1 GCA_028718575.1 Candidatus Krumholzibacteriia bacterium
TGATCGGACGTTGACGTTGGGCGGCCGTACCGGCGACCGCCAGGGCGATCGAAGGGAGTGACGTGCTACCAGCCCACAGCTTGTCCTGGATCATCTTGCTGCCCCTCAGCGGGGCGTTAGCCGTTTTCCTGCTGCCGCCTGCGCGCCGTGAGGCCATCAAGACCGTGGCTCTGTGCACGGCCGCGCTGCCGCTGGCGCAGGTGCTCGTGCTGCTCGTGCGGTTCGATCGCGTCGAAACGACGTTCCAGTTCGTCGAGCATTACACCTGGGCGCCGCTGCTGGGCTTCGAGTACTTTCTCGGCGTCGACGGACTCTCCCTGCCGCTGGTGGCGATGTCCTGTCTGGTCGCCTTCCTGGCTTTGCTCGTCGCCTGGAGCGTGGAGGAGGGCGTCAAGGGTTTCTATGCCCTGATTCTGGTGCTCGAGACCGGCGTGCTCGGCACGCTCTGTGCGCTCGACACCGCCCTGCTGTGGCTCTTCTGGGAACTGGTGATCGTGGCGATGTTCCTGCTGGTCTCGCTATGGGGGGGCGAAGAGGGACGGCGCAGCGGGCGGCAGTTCCTGCTGTTCTCCCAGGCGGGCGCCCTCGCCATGCTGCTGGCGCTGCTGGCGTTGCACCAGCACGTCGTCAATCCGCTGAGCGGCGGTCCGACCTTCAATCTGGTGTTGCAGCTCGACCAGGCCAACCACGACCTCTGGCTCGCCGACCTGAGTGTGCGGCGCTGGATCTTCGGCGGACTGGCGCTGGGTTTCGCGGTCGTGGTTCCCGTCTTCCCGCTGCATGTCTGGCAGCCCCGCCTGCATCGCTCAGCGCCATTGGCCATACCCATGCTGGCGGCCGCTCTGGTCGCGAAACTGGGGCTCTACGGGTTGCTGCGGCTGGCCTGGCCGGTGCTGCCGGACGCGGCGGCGTGGGCCCGGCCGCTGGTGATGACCCTCGGCGCGATCGCGGCCGTGCACGGCGGTCTGGCGGCGCTCGGGCGACGCGACCTCGCCGTGATCCTCGGGTACGGCAGCTTCAGTTTGCTCGGCGTGGCGCTCGTCGGCGTGGGGTCGTTTGCGCGGTCGGGTCTGTTGGGCGCGGGACACCTGCTGGTCGCGCACGGCTTGGTCTATGCCATGCTGTTCGCGGCGGCCGGCGGCATGCGCGACCGTCTCGGCCACCTGGATCTCGAGCGTTGGGGAGGGCTCTACCAGCGCGCGCCGATCCTGGGCGGACTACTGACCGTGGCGCTGCTCGCGGCGTGGGGGTTGCCCGGACTGGCGGTCTTTCCGGGCGTGGCGATGACGCTCGCCGGCGCCCTGAGCAGCTATCCGGCGGCGGCGCTGGCCGCCGTCGCAGGTCTGTTGCTGGCGGCGGGCTGGTCCAGCCACGTGATTCTCAAGGTGTGCCTCGGGGAACCGGCCCCCGGGCTGGAGGCGACACCGCCGCTGCTCGGCCGTGAACTGGCAGTGTTGCTACCGCTGGCGCTCTTACTGCTCTGGCTGGGTGTCTACCCGCGCTCCCTGGCCGACCTGACCGGGGCGACGCTGGCCTATCTGGTTCGCGTGGTGGGAGGCTGATGGTGGACGTGGTCGAGGTTTTTGCCGTTCCCACTGTCGCCGCGGCAGGCTGGCGCGCCGAGATCGTGCTGGCCGCCACCGTGTTGCTGGGACTGATCGCCAGCGTGCGGCCGGGCCCCTGGCCGCGGTTGCTGGTCGCCGCCGGACTGGCTGCGTCAACGTGGCTGGCGCTCGCGGCCTGGCTGGACCTGGGCGCCGGGCCGGCCCTGGCGCTGCGACCGCTGGGCGACCACTTCGTGGTGGATCCGCCGGCGGCGCTGGCCAGAGTGGTGATTCTGGCGACGACGCTGCTGGTCGTGCTCAATCTCTCGCGGCCGGACCATCGCGGCAGCGTGGTGTTGGCCTTGTCGGCCTTGGGCCTGATCTGGTTGAGCGAAGCGGCCACGGCCGGCGGCTTGTTGCTGGCCGTGGCCGCGGCGGTGTCGGGCGCCAGTCTCGCCGCATGGTGCTACGCGGCGCCGGCCGGCCGGCCGGCGGTGCGGCGGTGGCACCTGACGGCCACCCTGGGCTTCGGCTTGCTCGCCTGCGGCGCGGCGCTCTCCAGCGGTCTGAGCGGTTCGCTGGAGCTTGTCGGTTTGCTCGACCGCGTCGCGCTGCGGCCGTATCTGCCGGCCGGGGCGCTCGCTGCGTTTCTCGGCTGCGGCGGCGTCGGTCTGGCGCTGTCGCTGCTCGGCGAGCCGGGGCGTTTCGCCGCCGCCGGTCCCGCCGGCGATCACCGCGAGGTCCTTGCACCCGCGCTCTCCGCCTGGCTGACCGCCGTGCCGCCGGTGGCGTTGGCGGCGCTCTTGACGCGTTTCTTTCAGACGTCGACCGACGCGCCGCCGGCGGCGCTGGCTGCGGGTTGGCTGACCTGGGCGGCCGGCATCCTGTTACTGGGGGGATTCCTGGCGGCGCTGGTGCAGCCGACGCTCGAGCGCCGCCTCGTCTGGGCCGCCACTGGTCAGGTCGGTCTGGCTTTGACCGGTTTTCTGGTTGCCGGCTCCACAAGCGGAACCGCTCCGGGATCGGCTCCCCTGCAGCTCTTGCTCGTGTTCGCCCCGGCGCAGCTCGGCGCGCTGCTCATTGTGCGCTCGGTCGCAAGCCTGACCACGGCCGAGCGGCGCCGGCACCTGGTGTCGTATGTGTTCGCCAGCTTGCTCGTCGGTCTGGCGGCGTTGCCGCCGTTGGCCGGTTGGCGCCCGCGCTTCGCACTCCTGCAGGTGCTGCTATCGGCCGACCACTATCCCGGCGCGGCGTTGGTCCTGGTGGGGACCTTGCTGGGTTGTTGGGTATACCTGCGGCCGCTGGTCGACCTGTGGCGCCTGGATGGGGATCGCGCGCCGACCTGCGACGCAGCGGGCCCGGCGCTATCATGGTCGACGGGCGCGGTGATGACGGCGGCGGCGCTCTTGGCCTTGCTGTTGGCCTGGGGGCTGGGCATGTCGCCGCTCTTGCCCGAGTCCGGCTTGATTCCTTAGCACCGAGGTCGACGCATGCCGTTTCCGCAGAAGTTCTTTCGCTGGCGACCGCATCCCTGGCACGGCCTCGAGGTCGGCCAGGATCCCCCGCACCTGGTGACCGCCTACATCGAGATCTCGCCTTACGATCTCGTCAAATACGAGGTCGACAAGGAAACCGGCTACCTGGTCGTCGATCGCCCCCAGCGCACCAGCAGCCAGCCGCCGGCGCTGTATGGTTTCATCCCGCGCACCTATTGCGGCGACCAGGTCGGCCGGCTGACGCCGGAGGCCAAACGCGGCGACGGCGATCCGCTGGACATCTGTGTGATCAGCGAGCGGCCGATCGACAAGTCCGAGATCCTGCTGCGCGCCCGCGTCGTCGGCGGACTGCGTTGCGTCGATCACGACGAAGCGGACGACAAGATCGTCGCGGTCCTGCAGAACGACAATGTGTGGGGCGAAGTCCAGGACATCGCCGAGCTGCCGGCGGCGCTGATCGAGCGCCTGCGCCACTACTTCGCCACCTACAAGTTGATTCCCGGCCAGCCGTCGGCGCTGACGGTGCTGGGCGTCTACGGCTGTGAGGAAGCGTTCACGGTGGTGCGGGCCGCCATGGCGGACTACGAATTGGAGTATGGCGGATGAAAAGAGGTTTGCCCGCTTCAGCGGCGCTCGCCCGTGCGCTCGCCCTTGTGCTCGCCTTGGCCGGGATGCTCATAGCTTGCGGTTGCGGCGGTTCACGCGGCGCCCGCGCCCCGCACACGGAGCCCGCGCCCGCGCCCGCGCCCGCGAGCGAAACACGCCCGGCCGATGCCGCCGTCGTCGACCTGCCCGTGACCGCCGACACCGTGGCCTTGTTGCTGTCGGCCGCCGACCTGGTCGCGGTGCGGTTGGACGCCGGCTCGGTCGTGCTGCGCGGTGACGGCGAGCAGGTGCTGGTCTTTCTCGAGGACGACGGAACCACCCTGCAGGCCGTATTTCCGTTCACGAGCCTGGGTCGCGGCGATCCGCGCCTGATCGCGCGTTGGAATGCGACGCGGCGTTTCGGCCGCGCCTACCTCGATCACGAGGACGCCCCGATTCTGGCCAGTGATCTGCTGCTCGCGCCGGGCGCTGCGGCCGCGTCGGTCCAGACGTGGGGGCGCTTGTTCTTGGCGATGGCGGCGGCATTCCGCGCCGAGGTGTGGCCTGGCGCCGAACCGCCGATCGGGCCGCGCAACGAATAGCCGCGACACCGGAGGTGGCCATGCGCATGCAATATCCCGGTGAGCCGACCGCGTCCCGGCCGCGGCGTCTGGTGGTCCTGCTGGTATCGCTCGCGCTGCTGGCGGGGTGTTCTACTCGTGTCAAGGTGATCGACACCGACCCCGAGTTCGCGCGGCGGCTCGCCGCGGCGGACATCGTGGCCCTGGGCGGCGTCACCGTCGCGCCGATGGTCGGCGCCGAATTGGCGCCCGCCGACGCGTTCGCGGCGGCGGAGGCGCTGTTTCGCGCGTTCCTGTCCGGCCGACCGGATCTGGCCGCGTGGCCGGCGCCCACGGTCGGCGAAAAACTCGGCGACGATGTCCTGTCCGTGTTGCTGGCCGAGTACGGCCGTCTGGGGCGCCTGCGCGTCGATCAACTGCTACCGCTCGCCGAACCGCTGCACGGCTGCCGCTTCCTGGCGCTGGCGCGCTTGACCGACGATGCCATCCGTTCCCAGGTTCTCGACCAGGACGGTTTCGACCCCAACCGTCCGACCGCCGAACATCCGAGGCCACTGACACAGTCCGTCACGACCGAGCGCGCGGTGACGGTCACCCTGGAGATCTTCGATCTCGCCAGCGGCCGCTCGGTCTGGCAAGGCGAGGCGCGGGCGCGCGAACGCGAACGATACCGCTATCAAGATCGGCTGCAGCGCGAGCCGAGCGCCTATCTGCAGGAGCGCCTGGCCGCCGCCGATTCGCCCCGCTACCTGCCGCGGCAGGGAGTTTTTCTGCAGATGCCCGATTTGATCGACTTGCTGGAGCAAGCGCTGTCCGGCCTGGTGCAGCGCCTGCCGGCGCCGGAGCGGCGATGAGCAATCGCGCGGCCTGCACCGCGATGCTCGGTTGGATCGCGGCCATCGCGATCTTGCAGGCGTGCGGCCCGGTCGGAGCGCGCGCGGAGGCCGCACCCCCGCTTGCCTGGCGCGACGACCCCGAGCCGGAGCATCTGGTGCCGCGCCACGGGCAGCAGCCGCTGTTGCTCTATTTCACCGCCGATTGGTGCGGCCCTTGCCGCCTGCTGGAGCGCGAGGTGTTCGACGACCCCGCCGGCCAGGCGGAACTGCGGCACTACGAGTTGGTCCGCCTCGATCTCGACTCGCCGCAGGGGCGCGCCCTGGCCGACAGCTTCCGCATCGCGACCGTGCCGTCGTTCGTGATGCTCGCGGCGGGCGGCGGCGAGATCGAGCGGGTGTGCGGCTATCGCAGCCGCCGTTTGCTGCTGCGGGACCTCGCGCGTTTTCGTCGCGGTGAGGGCACTCGCGACGATCTGCAACGGCGGCTGCTCACGACGCCGGACGATCCGGCCCTGCTGGCGGAACTTGGACTTCGCCACCACGCGCGGCAGGAGCTGTTCGAAGCCGCGGCCATGCTTGCCGCGGGTTTGGCTGCGTCGGCCCAACTTCCCGACACCCTGGCGGCGGCTGCGGCGCGCGGTCTGGCCGACGTCCGGCGCCGGCAAGGCGAGCCGGCCGTCGCCGCCGCGACGCTGGAGGATCTCTTGGCGCGCTGGCCGGACCACCCGTACCCGCGGGTGACCTGGCAGTTGCTGGCTGCCTGCCGTCGTGAGTACGGCGACGCGGTCGCCGCCCTCGCCGCCCTGCGCGCCGCCGCGGCGATCCCGCCGCCGCGCGCGGCAACGCTCATGGAATATGCGCGAGCCGCCGCCGAAATCGGTAGCGATCTCAGCGAGGCGGAGGCCGCTGCGCGGCAAGCCGTCGCGATGACCGGCCGCGAGGACCCCGAAGCTCTCGCCATCCTCGCGGAGGTTCTGCGCCGCTGTCGCGCGTATCCCGAGGCCATGCTCTGGATCAAACGCGCCGTGGCAGCCGCGCCGCTGGAGCCGCGCTGGCAACGGCAGC
>JAQULN010000195.1 GCA_028718575.1 Candidatus Krumholzibacteriia bacterium
GCCGGCGCGAATCGCGTCTGGTCGCTGGACTTCTTCGGACTCTGCGCGCGGCGGCTGCACGACGGCGGCGTGCTGGCGGTGCGGCTGCGTACCGGAGACGCGGTGTGGTCCCTGCGCCAGGCCCGCTGCATCGCAGCGATCCACCGCGCGCTCGACCAGGTCTTCGCGCACGTCCAGGTTCTACCCGGACCGGTCACCGTCTTGCTGGCGTCGCAGCGTCCGCTGCAGCGGGAACCCGAGGTCCTGGCCGCGCGATGGCGCGAGGTCGGGGCGGCCCCCGGCGAGGAGGTCAACGCCGACTGGCTGCGCCTGCGCTGGCAGGGACACCGCACGAGTGAAGCGACCAGTCTTCTCGCGGCCGCCGCGGTGCCAGCCAACACCGACTTGCGTCCGGTCGCGTTCGCGGACAACTTGATCTGGGACCTCGGCGTTTTGATACCGGGCCTCGGCTGGCGCGAGGTTCCGTTGCCCAGTCGCTGGCTGATGCCGATTGTCGCCGGCGGCGTGCTCGTGGTGATCTGGCTGCGGCGTCGGCGGCATGCCGCCGCGATCCTGGCCGCCGGCTACGCGGGCCTTGCCGCGTCGATCCTCACCTCAGTGCTCCTGCTCTACCATCAATCCTTGCACGGCCTGCTGTATCGCGACCTGGGCTTCTTGTTGGCCTTGGTCAAGCTGGCCGAGGCCGGCGGCTGCAAACTCGCGGCAGCGTGGCCCGGACGCGTATGGCGCAAGAACCCCG
The DNA here is from genome assembly GCA_028718575.1 of Candidatus Krumholzibacteriia bacterium. GTDB lineage: Bacteria > Krumholzibacteriota > Krumholzibacteriia > LZORAL124-64-63 > LZORAL124-64-63 > Glo-17. The sequence continues at coordinate 740 of JAQULN010000195.1, forward strand.
CCAGTCGCTGGCCGCTGCCCGCCCTGCTGGTCGTGCTCTCGTTGTGGAGTTTCCTGGTCACGGTCGGGCTGTTGCTGGGCAGCAGCCTCATCACCTGCGGCATCTGGCTCGCCGGCGTCGGGTTGCTGACCGCCATGGTCGCCGACGCGATCGTCCGCGGGGGAAGAGTCGGCACGCGCCGCCGCCAGGTCGCCCTCTTGGGGGGCGGCGGTCTCGGCGTTCTGCCGGCGGCTATACTGTTGATTCCCTTCGGCGGCCTGGCAGCAACCGCGCTGACGGTCACCGCCCTGGCCTTTCCGGCCGCCGTCGCTGTATGGCCCCTGCCGGGCAGCCCCCCAGAGGCCTAGCCCGGATTATTCGTGAAGGACCGCCGCGAGAAAGTGGAAAATGCTTGCCAGGACGTGGGCTCGCAAGGATCGGTGAGGGAGGCGTACCCAAGGCGGTACGTTGACCGAGCCGATCCGAGAACGCGCGTCCTGGCAAGCATTTGACCTATCGCAGCCGGTCCTTCATGAATAATCCGGGTTAAAGATCCCCGCGATATTGCCGATTTTCCTGCCGACTGACGAGAATCGAGGTGTGATAACGCTCGCCTCCCGGACGCGACCGGCCTGGCGCACACGATTCTCGAACTCGACTCGCAGCGGCAGGATGTCCGGAATGCCCAACGCCGGAAAACCAGTTCATCGCGGCCGCGCCGGCACTGTCTGCCTGGCGGGAGTCGTCCTGCTGAGCGCCGCTGTGCTGGGTGGCGCCGCGCCGGCGTCGGCGCAGGTCGCCACCGGCAGTTACACGGGCAACGGTGTGATGTCGCGACCGATCACCGGCGTCGGCTTCCAACCGGTTGTGGTCATCGTCAAGGGCGATCTGGCCGAGTCCGCCGTGGTCCGCACCAGCAGCATGCCCTTCGGCTGGTCGAAGCAGCTCGCCCAAGAAGTCGGGTTGCTCGCCAACCGCATCCAGGCCTTGGAATCGGACGGGTTCAGGATCGGTACCGACCCGGACGTCAACCAAGCGGGCGTCGAGTACCAGTGGATCGCATTCGCGGAACTCGCCGGCTCGGTGTACTGCGGCTCCTACACCGGCGACGGCGTCGCCGGGCGGCAAATCGCCGGACTCGCTTTCGAGCCGGGCCTGGTCATGCTGATCCCGGGCAACGACGCCCGCTGCCGCTTCCGCACGGCCGAGATGCCGGCGGCGGCCTCCCTGGCGTTCGACGATCTGCCGCTGGAGTCGGGGGTATTGACGTCGCTGAACGCCGCCGGATTCACCGTCGGCGCCAACTGGCAGGCCAACGAGTTCGGGGCGGTCTATCACTACGTGGCGTTCGCTCGATTGCCCGGCCGCGCGCAGTTCGGCTCGTACCTCGGCAACGGCGCCAGCAATCGTGTCCTGAACGTGGCCGGATTCCGCCCGCGCTGGGTGTTCACGAAGTCCGCCGAGAGCAAGCCGGGCGCCCACCAGACCCGGGCCTTGGCTGGCAGCGGCCGCACGCTCAACTTCTGGTTCGAGGCCGACTTCGCCGACGGCATCCACCAGTTCACCGGCCTCGGCTTCGCGATCGGCGATCACGAACGCGTCAACGAAGCCGGCAAGACCTACTACTGGGCGGCCTTCGCCAGCGGCGGCGAAGGCGAAATCGCCGACCTCGCGGTCACCCTGGCGACCGCTCCGTCGACGCTCGAATTGGACGACGAATTCACGCTCACCGCGACCATCGCGAACGGCGGTCCCGATGCCGCCGCCGACGCCACGTTGCTGGTCGACGTGCCGGCCGGCCTCGAGATGCTCGACTTCGCTCCGGAAGCGGGGTTGGTCAGCGACCTGTCGACGCCGCAGCAGATCCACCTCATCTACGCCCTCACAGCCGGCCAGTCCCGCGCGGTGACGGCCACCTACCGGGTTCTTTCGGGATCGGCCCAGCGCACCTTCACCGCGAGCGTCGCGAGCGCCTTGCAGAGCGACCCCGCGCCGGCGAACAATGCCGACAGTGCAACAGTTTCTGTTCGATCCGCCGACCTGTCGCTCGCGCTGGCGGCTTCTGAACCGACCCCGGCTGCGGGCGACACGGTCACCTTGACCGCAGCCTTGACCAATCTCGGGCCTGACGCGGTGAACGACCCGGCCGTCGTGTTCTCGCTGCCGCCGGAGTTCGTCGTCGTCGAGGCGGTGTGCGGGTCGGGCTCATTCGACGGCGCCACGGATACCTGGTCGCCGGCAGCGCTGGCGGCCGGCGGCGAGGTCGAACTGCAGCTCGCCGTCGAGGTGACGGCCGCTGCCGCCGGGCAGGCGTGGACCGTCGCGGCCGCGGCCGCCGGAACCCGCAACGATCCGCAGCCGGACAACAACACCGCCCAGGTCACGCTCACCGTCGGCGATAACGCGATCATCGAAGTCGCCTCGCTGCCGTTCACCGTCGAGCACCGGACCCTCCTGCCGGGCGGACCGCTCGCCGACGTCTTGCGAGTTCGGGTGGCGAACCGCGGCGCGCTCGACGCGACGTTGCACATGATCACGTTCCGCAACCCTGCGCTCGACGGCGGCGACCAGAGCGCGCACGACGCGCACTGGGCCGGTCTCGAGCTGCGGCGGGCCGGCGGTGCCGCGGAGGAAGCGGCTCTGGCGGTGGGCGTCTTCAGCGGCGGCGAATTCACGGCGATGGATCTGAACCTGACGCTGGCCGCGGGCGACGAACTGGAGCTGATCCTCGCGGGCACCGCCGCGCTGACCGCGCCCGACGGCGTCGCGCTGCTACCGACCGTGGCCGCCGGCAGCGACCTCGTGTTCCCGGGCGAGGTCGTCCTGCAGGGCGCCTGGCCGCTGATCGCCAACGGAACGCTCACCGTCGACGGCATGACCGCCGCGCAGATCGTCCTGCAACCGATCGGACCCGAGGTCTTCCAGATGGGCTCGGTGCGCAACCTGGCGCTGGACGTGGACATACCCGGCAACGGCGGCCAGCCCGACGAGTTGACCAAGCTGAACGTGGTCAATCTGGGCCAAGCGGCGAACGGGTCGGTGTTGACGCGCCTGGAAGCTTGGGCCGATCAGGGCGACGGCGTGTTCGATCCCGTCGACGACGCGCGCATCAGTCAGCTCTACTGGACCGGCGGCGACCGTTACGAGGCCAGCGCCCTATCGGTGCCGATCCCGGCCGCAGGCTTGCGCGTGTTCGTGACGGTCGACGTCGCAGCCGACGCGCTCGGCGGCACCGTACGCCTCAGTCTGCCGTCCGGCGACGACGTCGCGATCAACGTTGCCAGCGGCAACGACGGCCCGATCGACATCCCCGTCGAGAATCCGCTCGCGCAGACGGTCAGCGCCACCGATCGCATCATTGTCACGACCGCGCCGGTTCAGGCGGTGACCGTCGCACCCGGCACCGACCGCGTGCCGCTCATGCACCTGATGGCCCGCAATCTCTACGACATGCCGCAGAGCCTCAGACGCTTCCGGGTTCGCAACGTGACCACCGGATCGCCCGGCGCCAGCCAGGCAGACCTCGACGGCGCGTGCACGCAGCTCTTCCTGCACCAGGACGGGAACGGCGACGGCCAGTTTGACGGCCCGCCCAACGATCCCGTCATCGCAACAGCCGTCTGGCAGGACGGCGCCGCAGTCTTCGAAGGTCTGTCGTGGGCATTAGCCCCGGACGTCGTCGCGCATCTTTTCTTGACCGCCAACGTATCGCTGCACGCGGCGGCCGACGGCGACAGCTTGGGCGCGGCCGTCGCCACGGCGTCCGACGTCCAGTTCTACGGCGAGCCCGCGTTGGTCGGCGCGTGGCCCCTGGACGGCGGCGTCCGCCAGCGCGTTCGCGGTATGGTGGCAGCGCAGATCGCCTGCCCCGCCGTGCCTCCGATCTCGCTCGCGGCCGGCGAGGGCCCCGCGCTGGCGCTCGATCTCACCATCCCGAGCAACGGCTATCTGGACGACACGCTGCAAAGCCTGCGGTTGACTAACCTGGGCACGGCCGGGGCGACGGACATTTCGTCGCTCACTCTGTGGGCAGACGACGGCGACGGCGGCTTCGATCCCGCCGCCGACAGCCTCGTCGCGACCTACACCAGCATCGGCCAGGACTGGCTCGCGCTGGATCTCGACCTGCCGATTCCGGTCGGCGGCCGGCGCTTGTTCACGGCCTTGTCCGTCCGGGAAACGCCGGCTGATTCGACCACCGTGCGCCTGGCGATCCCCGTCAACGGGCTGGTCATGGACTCGACTAACGACGGCCCGCGCGACCGGCAGGTCGCGAGTGCGACAACGCTGTTGATTTCCACGGCGCCGCTCTTGTCGTCGCTTGGCTTCGAACTCACTCGCAGCACCACCGATATGTCGGTCCTGGCGAGCATGCGCGTCGCCAACGTCGGCGGTGAAACCGTCGTCGACATCGCGCCCAGCGAGCTGGCGGTCACCGGCAGCGGCGCGCTGACCCTGCTCGGCGGACCGTCGCCGGCCAGTCTGGCGCTCGCTCCCGGCGAGATCGGTTACTTCGCCTGGCAGTTCGCCGCCGATTCGCCGGGCACCATCCAGGTCGCCGCGCACTGTAGCGGCGTCGGCGCCGTAGGTGGGCAGCCGCGGACGTCGCTGACCAGCACATCGTCGTCGCACCTCATCCTCGAACCGGCGGCCGACCTCGGTCTATACCCGGTCACCAACATGCCGTTCTCGATCAACCGCGGACAGATCGGCGTGGTCCCGTTGATCCTGACCTTGCTCAACGACGGCGGCGAGGAGCGGGCCGAGATCCGGCTCGACCGGCTCGTGATCACCCTCGACGACGGCGATGATAACCCGATCGTGCCGGCGGAACTGCTGGCAAGGGTGACGGTGAACGAGGGCGTGCACATCTACTGCGACCGGCAGAACCTCGAGACGAGCGGGCAGACCGTCGCGCTCGACCTCGTCCCGCCGGTGACGGTCACCGCCCGCGAGCCGGCGACCCTCAGCTTACGCGTGGACATCCTGGCCAACCCGGCGGTGTCCCGTTTCCGTGTGAGCTTACAGACCGCGAGTTCACTGACCGCCGTGGACGCCATCAGCGGACTGCCGGTCGGAGTCGACCTGGTCGGCCTTGCGTTCCCGGTTCTCTCGGCAACCGGCAGCATCGTCGCGCAGGCGGTCGGTCTGGAGATCGCTGGCGCGGCGCTGCCCGACCGGACGGCGGGCGCCGGCCAGTTCGACGTCGAACTGCTGCGGCTGGCTTTGTCTGCCGCGGGCGAAGATGTCGGCGGCGAAGTCAAAGTCGGCAGCTTCGCGATCACGGTCGCCGACACGAATGGTCTACCGCTAGTCGACCCGTCGGCGCACCTGAGCCAGGTCTGGGTCCAGGGGCCGCTGGCGATTCACAGCCTGC
>JAQULN010000196.1 GCA_028718575.1 Candidatus Krumholzibacteriia bacterium
CTCGCCCACGAGTCGATGATCGAGCTGCGCGGGCGGGCGACGCCCGACGATCGCTGGGCCTTCGCCCGCACCGGCGGGGGCGGCGGCCGATGATCCTGCAGGCAGTCCGGCGGCCGGTCGCGATCTTGATGATCTTCACGGGCCTCGTCATCCTCGGCTGGCAGGGCAAGAACCGGCTGGCGCTCGACCTGCTGCCCGCGATCAACTACCCCAACCTGACGGTGATCACCAGCTACGCCGACACCCCGGCCGGCGACCTGGTGCGCCTGGTGACGCAGCCGCTGGAAGAGGTCGTCGCGGGCCAGCAGGGAGTGCGGCGCGTGGTCTCGCGCACGCGCGAGGGCGTCTCCACGATCACGGTGCAGTACGACTGGGGCACCGACATGGACTTCGCCAACCTGCACCTGCGCGAAGCCGTCGACCAGGTCGCCTACCGCCAGGATTTTCCCGAGGCGGCCGATCGACCGCTGATCCTGCGCTGGGATCCCACGGCGCGGCCGATCGCCATCCTCGTGCTCGAGGGCGAGGCGCCGCTGCGCGAGATGACCGACTTCGCCCGCGAGGTCGTCAAGCCGGCGCTCGAGCAGATCAACGGCGTCAGCCAGGCCGAGGTGATCGGCGGCGCCGAGCGCGAGATTCTGGTCGAACCCGACTTCGACCGGCTGCGCCTGTACGGCCTGACCGTCGCCGACCTGGCGACGGCGCTCCGGATCGCCAACGTGAATTTCCCCGGCGGCCGCATCCGCAAGGGACCGCTGTTCCTGCCGCTGCGCATCCTCGGCGAGTTCGAGGACCTCGACGAGATCCGCCGCACCGAGATTCCCGCCGCCGGCCGCATGCTCACCATCGCGGACGTCGCCGCGGTCATCGACGCAGTCAAGGAACCCGAAGGGCTGACCTACCTGGGCGGCCGCGAGGTGGTGGCGCTGCACCTCTTCAAGGAGGTCGGCAAGAATACCATCACGACCACGCGGGAGGTCGACACGGTCCTGCGCGTGCTGCGCGATCAGTATCCCGACTTCACCGCCACCTTCGTGTACCGCGACGCCGACTACGTCTCCGAATCGGTCGCGAGCCTGCAGGACTCGCTCATCTTCGGCGCCGTGCTGGCGTTCGCGGTGCTGTTCTTCTTCCTCGCCGACTGGCGCAGTCCGCTGGTCGTCGGCCTGGCGATCCCGATCTCGATCATGACCACGTTCGCCCTCCTCGACTTCGGCAAGGTCAACCTGAATCTGATGTCGCTGGGCGGCCTATCGCTGGCGGCCGGCATGTTGGTCGACAACTCGATCGTAGTCCTGGAGAACATCAACCGGCATCTGCAGAAGCTGCGCGGGCGCCGCGACGCGGCGATCGTCGCCGAGACATGCGCCGGCGCGACCAAGGAAGTGGCCTCGCCCGTGATCGCGGCCACGTTGACCACGGTCGCGGTGTTCTTCCCGGTGATCTACGTGCCCGGCATCGCGGGCGAATTCTTTCGCGACCAGGCCTTGACCGTCACCTTCGCGCTCCTGGTCTCGATCCTGGCGGCGCTCTTGCTGCAACCCATGCTCTCGGCGCATCTGCTGCGCCCCGCCGAACGGCCGGCTCTGATCTTCCGCCCGGGGCTGGCCGTCTTGAACCGCATCCAGGCCGCCTATCACCGGCGGCTGCCCTGGGTGCTCGACCACAAGGTCCGCTTCCTTTGCGCGGTGCTCGTGGCCCTGGGCCTGACCGCCTGGCTGAGCGCCGACTTGCGGCGCACCTTCCTGCCGGACCGCAATCAGGGCGACTTCTCGCTCCACCTCGAACTGCCGCCCGGCACGCCGGTCGAGGGCACGGGCGAGATCGCCGGCTCGCTGGCGGCGTTTTTGGCGGCACAGCCCCACGTGGACAAGGTCTACACGCAAGTCGGTCAGACCGAGAAAACGCTGGCGAGCCTGAAGGATTATACCGCGCCCAACGTGGCGCGGATTCGCGTCATCCTGCACCCGTCGCGGCACGGCCAGCACGACATGCAGGAGGTCAAGGCCGTGCTGCAGAAGCGCCTGGACCGCCTGGCCGACAGCGTCTGGACCTTCCACGACGAAGGACTGGGCCTCGGCGAGGTCCTCGCCAGCGGCGAGGCGCCGTTCACACTCGGGATCGTTGCAGAGGATCCCGAGAGCGCGCGCCAAGTGGCCGAGCTGCTCCTGGTCAAGCTGGCCGCGGTGCCCGGCCTGAGCGATCTGGACATGGACCGCGTCCTGGGCAACCCCACGCTGCGCCTGAGCCTCGCGCGCGAGACCGCCCTGCGCTACGGCATCGAGCCCGACGTGGTCGCCGGCGAGCTGCGCAGCCGCATCCAGGGCACGGTCGCCACGCAGTACAACGAGATCGACCGGCGCATCGACATCGCCGTGCGCCTGCCGCGCGACCAGCGGCACGACCTCGAGCTGGTGCTCGCCTCGCCGATCAACCTGCCCGGCGGCAAGACCGCCACCCTGGGCACGTTCGTGAGCCAGGAGGTCGAGCGGCCGGTGCGCGAGGTCGTGCGGCTGAACCAGCGGCGGCAGATCACCCTCGCGGGCGACGTGCAGGGCCGCGGCGTCGACGAGGTCTGGCGCGATGTCGAGGCGATCCTGGCCGACGTCCAGCGGCCGGCCGGCCTCGTCTTCATCACCGGCGGCGAGCAGGAGGAGATCGGCCGCAGCTTCCGCGACCTCGGCTGGGCGCTGCTCTTGTCGGCGCTCCTGGTCTACATGATCCTGGCCGCGCAGTTCGAGAGCTTCATCGACCCGTTGATCATCGCCGCCGTGCTGCCGGTCGGCGTGATGGGCGCGACAGTCACGCTGCTGGTGACGGGCCAGACTCTGAACATCATCTCCTTGATCGGCCTGGTCGCCTTGCTCGGCATCGCGGTCAACGACGCCATCGTCAAGGTGGCCACCATCCGGCGTATGCGCGCCGACGAGGGACTCTCCGTGCGCGCGGCCGTGCTCGCCGCCGGCCAGCTACGCTTCCGGCCCATCCTGATGACCACGATCACCACGGTGTTCGCGATGGTGCCGATGGCGATCGGCCTGGGCACGGGCGAGCAGATCCAGCGGCCGCTGGCGATCACGATCATCGGCGGCCTGAGTTGCGCCACGTTCCTGACGCTCTACTTGACGCCCAGCATCTACGAGCTGGTGCACGGGTGGCGGGAGCGGCGGCGGCCGGCGCAGACGCCGCCGCCCAGTCCGGCGGGCCTCCGATGATCCGCTTCTTCGTCGACCATCCGGTCGCCACCTGGATGCTGTTCGCGGCCCTGATGGTCTGCGGCCTTTACGCGTTGCCGCGCCTCAATATCGAAGCCATGCCCGAGACCGAGCTGCCCAAGCTCACCGTGCACACGCAGTGGCTGGGCGCCAGTCCCTCGGCGATCCAGCGCTCGATCACGCTGCCGGTCGAGGAAGCCGCGGCGCGGTGCCGCGGCATCGAATCGATCTCCTCGGCCAGCCGCCACGGCCAGTCCATAGTCGAAATCAGCTATCAGCGCGACATCGACATCAAGTTCGCGCGCCTCGAGCTGAACGAACACCTCGGCAACGTGCGGCGCAACCTGCCGCCGCAGGCCAGTCAGCCGCTCGTGGTGCCTGAAGTGCCGGAAGAGATGCAGGCCCGAGACTTCTTCACGGTCCATCTGATCTCGCCGCTATCGGCCAACGAGCTGCGCGACCAGGCGGAGAACTGGCTGCGGCCGCGGTTTCTGGCCCTGGCCGGCGTGGCCGACGCCCAGTTGCAGGGCGGCGCGCTGCCGCTGTTGCGGGTCAACCTCGACCTCGAGGCCATGGAGCGCTACGGCCTGACCGCTGACGCGATCTACAATCGCCTGGACGCGCGCGACGACATCGTGCCGGCGGGCGCCGTGAGCCGGCACGGCCAGAACCTCACCGTCACCGTGAAGGACTCGGTCACCGTCGAGCTGCTCGAGGACACGGTGCTGGTGACGCGGGGCGGCCAGTCGGTCCTGCTCAAGCACGTGGCGCAGATCGAGCGCGGCTTCGAGGACGTCAATTACTACCGGCGCACCAATGGCCAGAACGTGATCACCCTGCGCATCACCAAGCGCAGCGGCGAGAACTCCGTCGCCGTGAGCAACCGCCTGCGAGCGGCTATCCCGGCGATCCAGGCGGACATGCCGTTTCCGGTCGTCATGGAAGTGGACCAGGACGAGGGCGAGAAACTGCGCGACAAGCTCATGGAGCTGGTCTGGCGCTCGCTCGTGATCCTGGGGCTGCTGTTCGTGCTGCTGGCGCTCGCGCTGAAACGCGTGCGGCTGGTGGGGATCGTGATCAGCAGCATCGTGTTCGCGCTGGTGATCTGCCTGAGCCTGTTCTACTTCTTCGGCATCTCGGTCAACTTCATCACTATCAGCGGCTTGACGATCTGTTTCGGCATGCTGCTCGACAACAGCATCCTGGTGCTCGACTCGGTGCACCGGCACGTGAACGAGCGCCGGCGCGAAGCCGCGCGCGACGCCCTGGTGCGCGGCACGCGCGAGGTCAGCTTCCCGATCATTTGCACCACGCTGACCACGGTGGTCGCCTTCTTGAGCTTCGTCTACATGACCGGCCGGCTGGCCCTGACCTACGTGCCGCTGGCGGTGAGCGTGGCCTTCGCCATGCTCGCCTCGATCTTCGTGGCGTTCGTCTGGATGCCCGTCGCCCTGCGCACGAGCACGGAGAAGGAAGCCCGCCGGAGCGAGCCCGCGGCGCCGGGTCCCCAGGGCTGGCGCTTGCTCTGGCGCTGGAGCGCGACCGTCCTGGCCGCCGCCGCCGTGGGCGCCCTGGCGATCCTGGTATTGCGGGACAAGCGGATGCTGCAGGATCTCTGGCCATGGTTGGCCGGCAGCGCCGGCCTGGTGATCATGGTCGGCGGGTTCGTCAGCTACGTCGAGCGCATCACCTGGCTGCACACGCGGTTCTGGTTCTACCCCGTGCTCGTGACCCTGGCGCTCTTCTATGGCGCTTGGTGGTCGTACAACCACAAGGTCACTAAAGGCGGCTGGTGGCAGCCCGGGAACCAGGAAGAGCTGATCGTCTACCTTTCCCGCCCGGTGGGTACCGACGTGACCCTGGCCTCGGAAACCATGAAGCTCTTCGAGGCGGAGCTGCTGCCCCTGCCCGGCGACGTCAAGATGAGCGTGCAAGCCTGGGCCAACAACGCCTTCATGCGCGTGGAGTTCGAAACCAACGAGGTCCGCTACTCGGCCTACCCCGAGCTTTTCCGCAACCGCCTCATCCTGCTCGCCGAGGAAATGGGCGGCATGTTCATCTACATCGGCGGCTTCGGCGACCCGTATTTCAAGGGCGGCTTCGGCGGCACGCCCAGCAATTCCACGATCATGCTCACCGGGTACAACAGCAAGGAGCTCAAGCGCCTGTCCGACGGTCTGGTGGCCCGCCTCGAGCGCAACCGGCGCGCGCGCAATGTGCGCTTGACCAGCGGCGCCAGCTTCGAACGCCCCGGCGTGGACGAAACCGTGATCCTGATCGACCGCGACGCGCTCGCGCGCCATCAGATTTCCATGCTGGAAGCGCTGGGCCACTTGCGGCGTCTGCTCGGCGTGGATACGCCCTGGCGTATGATCGTCGAGGGGCGTGACCGGCAGATCCAGCTCGGGTTCGCCGAGGCGAGCGCGATCCAGTACGACGCGGTCCTGGCGAAGACCTTGACGGCGAGCAGCGGCCAAAAAATCAGTCTGGGTGAACTGGTGCAGTTGGAAACCCGGCCGGAGCTGTCGACGATCACGCGCGAGGACCAGCGCTACTCCCAGCGCATCAATTGGGAGTACATCGGGACCGACCGCATGCGGCAGGCGTTCATCGCCGAGTTGCTCGCGAGTGTCGAACTACCGTACGGTTTTACGGCCGAGGATCTCTCCGGGCAGCAGATCACCCCCGAGGAGCAGGCCGAACTGGGACGCACCTTGCTGCTGACCGCACTATTCATCTTCATGACCATGGCCGCGCTGACCGAAAGCCTCGCCTTGCCCCTGCTGCTCATGTTGGCCGTGCCGATGGCCCTGGTCGGCGTGGTCGGCATTTTCTGGGCCGAGGGCAGCACCTTCGAC
>JAQULN010000197.1 GCA_028718575.1 Candidatus Krumholzibacteriia bacterium
AACCATGGGCAAGAACAAAATGAAGACCAACCGCTCCGCCGCGAAGCGATTCAAGCTCTCGGGCAGCGGCCGCATCAAACGAGGCAAGGCCTATCACGGCCATCTGTTCACGGCCAAGAGCCCGAAACGGCTGCGCAATCTGCGTAAGTCGGCCATGATGGCCCCCAGTGATTTGAATCGCGCGAAGAAAATGCTGGGTATCGGCTAGCGCGCGGCAGCGACAATAAGGTAGCGGAACCAGGAGACGGACTCATGCCGAGAGCAACCAACAATCCGGCCGGCAAGCAGCGGCGCAAGCGGATCCTCAAACGTGCCAAGGGATTCGTCGGAGCGAAGAAAGTACAGATTCGCGAAGGCCGGCACGCGGTAGATCGCGCCCTGGCCTATGCCTACCGCGATCGCAAGGCGCGCAAGCGCGATTTCCGCCAGCTCTGGATCACCCGCATCAACGCCGCCGCGCGCTTGCACGGGTTGAGCTACAGCGCGTTCATCGGCGGCTTGAAAAAAGCGAGCATCGATATTGATCGCAAGGTCCTCGCCGACCTCGCCGTGCATGACGCTCAGGGTTTCGCCAAGCTGGCAAGCGTCGCTCGCAACGCGCGCTGATCAGGCAGCGTCCGGCCCCTGACCCGATCTGTAGAAAGGTCTGGACCATGCACGAGGCGATCGCACGGTTGCGCGCCGAGGGATTGGCCCGCATCGACCAGGCGGCGACCAACGAAGCTTTGGAGGCGGTTCGCTTGGCGCTGCTTGGCCGGAAAGGCGAACTGACGCGGTTACTGCGCGGCCTGGTCGATCTCGAGCCCGCGCAGCGCCCGGCGGTCGGTGCCGCTTTGAACGAGCTCAAGCTAGAGTTCGGCGCGGCGTTGGGCCGGCGGCAGTCGGAGCTCGCCGAGCATCATACCGCGGCCGCCGTCTGCGATTTGACGCTGCCCGGACTGCCGCCGGTCGTGCTAGGCACCGCTCATCCCCTGCCCAGCGTGCTGGAAGAGATCTGCGATATCTTCTACGGCATGGGGTATGACCGTGACGAGGGGCCGGAGGTCGAACTGGAGTACTACAACTTCACGGCGCTCAACTTCCCGCCCGATCACCCGGCGCGCGACCTCCAGGATACGTTCTTCCTCGGGACGGACATCCTGCTGCGCACGCAGACTTCGCCTGTCCAGGTCCGGACCATGGAGAGGCGGTCGCCGCCGTTGGCCTATGTTTTTCCAGGCCGCGTCTACCGCAACGAGAACGCCGACGCTTCGCATTCCTCGGAGTTTTTTCAGATTGAAGGGCTGCGGGTCGATCGCGACATCAGCCTCGTCGATCTTCGCGAAACCGTAGCCGCTTTCGTCGGCAGCTTTTTCGGCGGCGAGCGACCGACTCGCTTTAGGCCCCACTACTTCCCCTTCACCGAGCCCTCAGTCGAAGTCGACATGCAGTGCATGAAGTGCGGCGGGCGCGGCTGCGGCATCTGCGGGCAGAGCGGTTGGCTGGAGATCATGGGTGCGGGTATGGTCCACCCGAATGTCTTCAAAGCCGTAGGCTATCCGGACGACGCGTACACTGGATTCGCGTTCGGGATGGGAATCGATCGCTTGGCCATGTTGAAGTACGGTATCGACGACATCCGCTTGTTTTACGAGAACGATTTGCGCTTCCTGCGCCAGTTCCGGGGTGTGCTGTGAAGATCAGCTTGCAGTGGCTCAGGGAACTCGTCGCCTGGGAGGATTCGCCGGCGGATTTGGCGGCGCGTCTGACCGCGGCCGGTTTGAACGTCGAAGGGCTGTCCGAGTTCGCCTTGACCTGGCCCGGTGTCAAGGTCGCGCGGGTGTTGGAGTGCAATCGCCACCCCAACGCGGATAAACTCACGCTATGCAAGGTCGACGACGGTTCGGGCAAAACGTACCAGATCGTGTGCGGCGCCCCCAATGTCCGCGCGGGCCTGCACGTGCTCTTGGCGACAGTTGGCGCCGAACTGCCGGGTGGCGTCCGGATCGAGGCGGCGAATATTCGCGGCATTGAGAGCCGCGGCATGATCTGCTCCGGCGCTGAACTCGGCCTGAGCGACGACGAAGCCGGAATCATGGAACTGGCCGACGCTCCCGCCGCCGGTACGCCGGCCGACGAGCTATTCGGCTGCCGCGATACGGTCCTCGACATCGAAGTGACACCGAACCGGCCGGACTGGCTGAGTCACCTAGGCGTGGCGCGCGAGGTCGCCGCGCTGTACGGCACCAAGTTGCAACCACCGCGCGTTCTGAAACCGACGCCCGGGGGCACGTTGGGCTGGAAAGTAGAGGTCGAGGATTTCCACGACTGCCCGCGCTACATCGCGCATGGCGCCGACAACGTAGCGGTTGGACCATCGCCGGCCTGGCTGCAGAATCGCCTGCGCGCCATCGGGCAACGGCCGATCAACAACGTCGTCGACATCACCAACTTCGTGCTGTTCGAGCTCGGCCAGCCGCTCCATGCCTTTGATCGCGATCTCCTCGGCGGCGACGTCATCACCGTGCGGCGGGCGGGTCGCAAGCAAACGGTCACGATGCTTGACGACGTCTCGCGGCAGATCGTCGCGGATGATCTGATCATCGCCGACGGCGATGGACCGGTGGCACTGGCCGGCGTGATGGGGCTGGCAAGCAGCCAGGTGACTGCTGGCACCACGAGGCTATTGCTGGAGAGCGCGTTCTTCTGTCCGTCGCTCATCCGTCAGAGCAGCCGCCGGTTGGGCCTCGTAAGCGAGAGCTCTTACCGATTCGAGCGCGAGGCCGACTGGTCCATGGTGCGTTTCGCGGCTCATCGCGCGTTGTACCTTCTACAGGAACTGGCAGGCGCCACGATCATTGGCGATGCGATCGATCGCGCCGATCCGGATCGGCAAGTCCCGCCTGATCTGGCGCTCCGTGTCCACCAAGTCAATCGCATCCTGGGCACCGATCTGAGCCTGGAACAGACCGCCGACGTGCTGCGAGCGCTCGGCCTCAAGGTGCAACCGCTGAGTAGCCAGATCGAAGCGAAAACCGTGAACCTGATGGTGCAGGTCCCCACGTTCCGGCGCGACCTCAAGCTGGAAGTCGATCTGATCGAGGAGATCGCTCGTTTGCACGGCTATGACCGGGGAACCCGCGGCTGCGGGTCGCCGGCACTGACCTGCCGGCGCCGGCAGCGGCGCGACGAGGTCAACCGACTGCTGCGCATCTGGTTGCCGGCGTTGGGTTACCATGAAATCGTTTCATCCTCTTTTTCTGGACGCCATCAGCTTGCCGCCTTGCAACTGACGGCAGGCGACCTGCGCAGCGAGTGTCTACAGGTTCTCAATCCCCACCATGGTCGCGAAACACTCTTGCGTACGAGTCTGGTGCCGGGTTTCGTGGACGCTGCCCGCCGCAACCTTCACGCCGGCGCGCAGCGGCCAGTGCGGCTGTTCCAGCTGGGCCGCGTATTCTGGCCCGCGGGCCGCAAAACCGCCGGGACGCGGCACGCGCAGGAGCATCTCCTGCCGGAGGAGCCGCGCCTGCTCCAAATCGGCATTGCGGGCGGCGAAGGCGCCGGCTATGGGGGAATTCCGCTGGAGCTGCTGGAGCTCAAAGGCCTGGCGACTGAGCTGGCGGCGTTGCTGGGTATCCCGTTGTCGCTGCGCCCGGCCGGCCGGGAGCCGTTCCTGGCAGACGGCTTACAATGGGAAATCCTCGATTCCAGTGGAGAAATCTGTGGCTCCTTGGGCCGCCTCAAACCGGAGACTGCGGCGGCCCTGGACGTCGATGCAAATATCGCATTGCTCGAGTTGCGGTTGGATCGATTGGACTGCACGCGGCCGGCGATCCATTATGAGCAGTTCTCTCGATTCCCCGCCGCGAAACGAGATCTCTCGCTGCTCGTGCCGTCTGGGGTGACGTTCCAACAAGTGGAAGAGACCATTCGCGGCGCCGTGGGCAACGGCCTCGCACATCTGGAACTATTTGATATTTATACAGGTACGGGGTTGCCGGCAGGCACTTGCGCCTATGGAATTCGCTTGAAGTTTCGCTCGCAACACGGTAGCCTGACTGGAACAATCGTGGATGAAACGATACAGCGGATCCTACGCGACCTCGCTTCGGCGCTGCAGGTTTATCCACGCGCGTAAACGACCGCTCCCCGGCGGCGATCGTAAGGATGTGATGAAACAATGGACGACCAGCTCGCTCGCTTGGAAAGCAAGGTGTTGGCCGCGATCTCCCTGCTGAAAGAACTTCGCCTTGAGAATAGCCAACTTACGGAACGCTGCGCGACCCTCGATGAGCGCTGCCGCGGGTTGCAGGACCAGAATGAGCAATTGGCGAAGGATCTGCAGCTGGCCCAGCAGAATGCAACCGTCGCGGGCGATTTCGAGCAGAAGCGCCAGCTCATCGAACGCAAGGTGGCCACTCTGCTCGACAAGCTCGAAGCCATTGGTTGAGGGGCGCCGGCCGACGCCCCTGCTCCGCAAGCCGCGCGCCCGCCGCCACGGCCGCATCCAGAGGCGCAAGGTGGGACTGGAGATTCGATGCCCGAGCAACACGACGTGACGGTGAATATCTTCGGACGCGAATACACGCTGCGCAGCGATGTCGATCCGGAATGGGTCCGCGTGTTGGCGCAGCAGATCGATCAACGCATGCGCGACGCGGCCGCCGGCGGCGGGCCGCTGGGGGCCGACCGCCTGGCGATCCTTGTCGCGCTCAATCTTGCGGATGACCTGCTCAAAGCGCAGCAGAGCGGTCCGGACGAACTCGCGTCATTGCGTGACGGGCTGGACCGGCTCACGACAATCCTCGCGGAAGAGGTTGGCAAGGAGGGGGTGCGTGGGGTATAATAAGAGTAGAAGGTTTCCCTGCTTGGCCCGTGATGCGTCAATCAAGTGAGCCAACACTCTCTCGTAGGGATTCCGGAGTTCCCAACTGGCGCTGGCGCCGCACCCGGCGCGCGGCAAAGGGAGGGACAGGAAACCCACCTGTGGCAACTCGGTTCAGTTGCAGCTGACGCACACGGCCCGGTGGGGAACTTTCCTTTTACTGCGGATTGCTGACCCCGTCTTACGCCTCCCGCCATAGATCGAAAGGAGACGCCATGGCTGATATGCCGGCGTTGTCATATATAGCGGGCCTAGCGGTCCTGGCATTCGTCGCGGGTTGGCTTGGACACCGTTTCCGATACACCCGACTCCACGGTCTGGCGAGCGAATTGCGTTCGCAACTTCTGGCCGATGCGCGGCATGAGGCCGCCGATCTCGTCAAATCGGCGCGCCTGGATGTGCAAGAGCAGCTTCTGCAGGGGCGACAGCGCCTCGAACAGGAGATCGAGCGGTCGCGCGCCGAACTCTCGCGCCGGCAGGACGTGCTGGACCAGCGCGAGAGCAGCCTGACGCGCAAGGCGGAGTTCCTCGACCAGAAAGAACACCGCCTGGACACCTTCGACCAGGAACTGCGCCAGCTGCAACACGATCTCGAAGCGCGCCAGCGCGACATCGCCCAGTTGCACGCCCAGCAGCACAGGCTGCTGGAGGAGACAGCCGGCTTGAGCGCCGAGCAGGCCAAGCAGCGGCTGGCCGACGCGATGTTGGAGCAGGCGCGGCAGCAGGCGGCGCGGGCCGTCAAACGTCTGCAGGAAGAAACCGAACAAACCGCCAAGAGACAGGCCCAGAAGATCTTGGCGCTGGCCGTCCAACGCTATGCGGCGAGGCATGTTGCGGAGGACGCGGTGGCGGTGGTCAGCTTGCCGAACGACGAGATGAAGGGGCGTATCATCGGGCGCGAGGGCCGCAATATCCGCGCGTTCGAAGACGCCACTGGCGTCGACGTGATCATCGACGACACCCCCGAGGCGGTGATCCTGTCGGCGTTCGATCCGATCCGACGGGAGATCGCCACGCAGGCGTTGCGACAACTGCTCAAAGACGGCCGCATCCATCCGGGCCGCATCGAGGAGGTGGTCGAACGCACGCGGCTCGAGATGCGGGAGCGGCTGCGGGAACTGGGAGAACAGGCCTGCCTCGAAGCCGGGATCAGCAATGTGCACGCCGACCTGTTTCAATACATCGGCCGGCTCAATT
>JAQULN010000198.1 GCA_028718575.1 Candidatus Krumholzibacteriia bacterium
AGTGCGGACGTGATCGCCGACTACGGATTCGCCGATTCGACCAAGATCACGCTCGCCGGTTTCGACGCGTCCGGCCGCGAGGCGTTCCGGCTCGAGGTCGGCGGCAAACCCGAACAGGGCATGGGCAACTTCGTCAAACGCCCCGGCGACAACGCCGTTTACCTGACCGGGCAGAGCCTGCTGAGCAACCTCGGCCTGTGGTCCGGACCCGCGCGGCCGCAGAGCCGGCATTTCGTCGAGCTGCAGGCCTTGCGGCTGGACCGGCAGGACATCGACGCCATCCGGCTCGAGGGCGACGAACACCTGACCCTGACCAAAGAGTACGAGGTGATCGAGCCCGCACCGGAGGACACCGTCTACACCGAGGCGTTCCCGGACCGCGCCCAGTGGGAATGGCGGCTCGACGACGGGCGCCGCGCCGTCAAGACCAAGGCTGACGGCGTGCTCGGCGCGGTCACGAACATCCGGGCGCAGGATATCGCCGACCCCGCGGTCCCGTTGGCGGACTACGGCCTCGACAAGACTGCCCGGCGCGCGGTGTTGGTGGGCCCGGACGGTTCAGAGACGGTTCTGCTCTTCGGCGCGCAACGCGAGACCGCAGGAACGGTGCCCGGCGGTTACTACGCCGTCTGCGGCGACTCGCCCACGATCTGGGTGGTCGGCGAGTTCAACGTTAACAACATCTTCAAGACCCGCGCGGAACTTTTGCCCGACAGTTAGGCCGGCCGGCGTCCGCGTTATCGGCACACGCCCCCCGCCGGCGGCGGGGGGCGTGTGCGTCCGCCGCCGGCGCTGGCACGGGGCTGGTCGGTCGGCGGAACGTCCATTTGTATTTATCTTGGCAGCCAACCCGGGCCGCTACGGAAAGGAGCCGCCTTGCAGACCAACCACACCTCCGCGAAAAGCGACGCTGGCAGGGGCCTGCTCTTGAAAGGCGGGCGCGTCCTCGACTACTACCCGGCCGATCTTGCGGCCGTCGCCCAACCGCTGGTCGAGGATACCGATCTGCGCATCTGCCGCGGGCGTATCGCCGAACGCGGCGCCGGCCTCGCGCCGCAACCGGACGAGGACGTGCTCGCGCTCGGCGGCGCCACCGTGCTCCCGGGCAATATCAACGGTCATATGCATCTGTACATGTCGCTGACGGCCGGCGCGCCGCAGCCGCCGCACCAGCCGAGCGACTACAAGGAGACCCTCGCCGAGGTCTGGTGGAACCTCGACCGCTCGCTCGACAAGGAGTCGATCTACCTCAGCGTGATCGCCGGCGCCTGGGACGCCGTGCGCTGCGGTACCACGCTGATCTTCGACAACCACTCCAGCCCGAGCTGCGTGCGCGGCGCGCTTGACGAGGTCGAGCGGGCGATCGGCGAAGTCGGCCTGCGCGCCAACCTCTGCTACGAGGTAACCGACCGCGTCGGCAAGGGCCTGCGCGACTCCGCGCTCGAGGAAACCGAGCGCTATCTGGCGCGCCGGCGGGAAGTTCCCGATCAAGGCGTTGCCCAGTATCGCGCCACAGTCGGCGCCCACGCCAGCTTCACCCTCGAGGACCGCACCCTGGAACGCCTGGCGGCCCTCTGCGACCGCTACAACGTTCCGACGCATCTGCACGTCGGCGAGAGTCCGGAGGACCGGGCCGTCAGCCGCAAGCGCGGCTGGGCCGACCCGGTGGCGCGGTTGTTGGGCAGCGGCATGGTCCGACCCGGCTCGCTGCTCGCCCACGGCGTGGACCTGACGGCGGACGAACTAGCGAAGGTCGCCGGCGCCGGCGCCTGGATGATCCATTGCGGCCGTTCGAACATGAACAGCGGCAGCGGCCGCGCGGCGCTGCGCCACTGGGGCGATCAGGTCGCGCTCGGCACGAACGCCCTGGACGTGAACATGTGGGGAGAGTTGCGCACGACGTTCTTCCGCGGCCGCGAAACCCGGCCGCCCGATCTCGACCTCGCCGGCGCCGCCCGGTTCTGGCTGGGCGGTTACGCGCTGGCGCGGCGCCACTTCGGCGAGGCCTTCGGCAGCCTGCGTCCCGGCGCGCCCGCCGATTTCGTCGTGCTGGACAACTTCCAGAAAACGCCGCTGACCACGGACACCTGGCTCAGTCATCTGCTCTACGATTTCCACCCGTGGGACATCGGGTCCGTCTGGGTGGGCGGCCGCCGCGTCTACCTCAGCGGCGACGCGCCGCCGGTATCGCCCAAGCTCTTGCAGGAGACCGCCACGCGCTTGTGGCGCAGCCTCGGCTGGATGTAAAACAGCATTCGCGAACGGCCCGCCGCCTCGCCGCGGCGGGCCGGCCCCATGCCGCTCAGCGTACCAGCAAAAAGACCCGCGAAGCGACAGCTCCGAAGGCATCCAGACGGCATACGTACGCGCCCGACGCCGCGTGCTGAGCGTCCCAGACGGCCTGGCCACGGCCCTCCGGCCGCATCCCGTCAGCCACAGTGGCGATCAGGCGCCCGCGCAGATCGAAGATCTTGAGCTGGACCCGGCCGCTCTTGGCCAGCAAGTACTCCACCGTAACCGTCCCACCCCGCGCCGGATTCGGCTGCACCGGCGAAAGGAAGACCAGGGCTTCGTTCGGGAGGACGCGCGTGCGGAACTCGCCGATCGCGGTGCGTGCGGATTCGCCGCCGGCGTAGGCGACCTCGATCTGGTAGTAATACACGGATCGCGGCACGAGATCCACGATCACCAGTTCGTGCGTTGCCGTGAGGTCGGATTCGGCAACCTCGCCCAGTTCGAGTTCGGTCGTCCTGCCGTAGGCGATTCTGCCCAGAGCGGGCTCGGCGGTCGTCCAGGTCATCTGCGCCGAGGTCGTGCTCGTGGTGATGACCAGGTCGTCGAGCACGAGCGGCGGATCGGTCAGAGAGTAGAGATCCAAGACCACTGCTCCCGTCTCGAACGGATCGAGCCAGGCAGCGAGTTGGGTGGCCGCGGTGCCGCCGCCCGACCATGACTCGGACAAACGCCCATACCAATCGCTAAGGTCGTTGCCGCAGGCAGCGTAGCCGCCGTGGAGCTGGCCGATGACGCGGCCGGCGGCGTCATAGAGCGGACAGCCGCTCGAACCCGGCTCAGTAGTGCCCAGATCCCAGTCGATGACCCGCCAGTGCGAGCCGTCGCCGGGCACGGCGGTCTGCAGATAGGACGTCACCGCGAGCGTGTCATTCTCGAAGCTGATGCACTTGATGCTGGTGCGCGGGTGATGAATCGTGAACGCACTCGCCACCGGTTCGCCGCTGCGGTCCCAGCCGGCGAACGTGACTTGCGAGGTTTCCGCCGGCGCTGCGCTCAACTCCAGTAGGGTGAAATCGGTCTGGGGCCGCGCTGCGCGTAACGCAGCGCCGGTCTGGTATTGATCCAGGCTGCCGCCCCCAAGTTGGCCGCACGCCGGGCTTTCGTAGTTCCAGTAGACCGTTACCGAACTGGCGTTGTTGTCGCGGACGCCGCAGTGGTACGCGGTCAAGAAATAGGGTGTGCCGTCCTCCGCCTTGTTGTTCAGCAGCGACCCTGTGCAGGTGAAGTAACCGCTTACCGTGTAGACTCCTACGCTGCGGATCTGCTGGCGCCAAGGGTCGCCTTCCGGGCAAATCACATCGATATTGCACCATCCTTGCGCAATATCGGCGACCGCGTCCGCGTCCAGGCGCGCCGCGGCCGCCGTCTCGCCGAAAAAGCGGTAGCCCCGACTGACGCGCTGCAATTCGAGCGCGAAATCGTCGCGGTGGCCGGCCGGCAGTGTCAGCGTCACGTGCGCCGTATCGCCCAGCACCACCGGCGTCCAGAGTTCACCGTGCTCGCGGTTGTCCGCGGCGGTGAACACGCGCGGTGGACCGTCGCCGCCAGTCACCGTCAAATCGCCGCCCCAGGGCAGGCGGAACTGGCGAAAACCGAAATTCAAGCTGAGCGAGCCCGGCGCGGTCACCAGCAAACGCCAGCGATGCCGGCCGTCCGGCAACCGGTCCCAGCCGGCCGTGTCGGCAGGGGTGAGCGACAGGTCATACGGCCAGGCGAAACGCACCGGACCGCCGTCCTGACGGGCGCGGTCCTCCGCCACCAGCGCCGCCTTGTCCGGCCCCGCCAGAGCGAGGCGTTGCTGCGCGCCCACCGGCGCCGGCAGGCAGACGGTCAGTACGATCATGAAAGCCGCGAGCGTAATGATCGGACGGTCTCGGCGCGCCATGGCGTGTTCCCCGGTTCGTTGCGCCCGGATTATTCACGAGGGACCACGCCGGTCCGTCACGAATCGTCCGGGTTAGACATGATTGCGCAGGGCCAGTTCCGCTGGCGCCGGTTGCAAGTACTCCTGCTCCAGCAGGTAGTCGACGCCCTGGACCTTCAGATGATGGTACAGCAGCGTCAAGGGTACAATCAAGGGCACCAGGCCGGCGCGGTATTGCTCGATCACGCGCAGGATATCCGCTTTCTCCGCGGCGCCGAGCCGGTCCTTGAGGAAGCCCAGCAGATGCTGCAAGACGTTCGTGTTCTTGCTCGTCGTGGCGCGCACCCGCAGAGCCGTCATGAAACCCTGCACGTAGCGCTCGCGCAACTCGCCCGGCGTGTAGTCCTTGGTCTGGGCCACCAGTCGGCCCAGTTCCTTGTAGTGACGCGGGCTGTGCGCCAGCAGCAGGAACTTCTGGCGCGTGTGGAACGCTACGATGTCGCCGCGCCGGGCACTGCCCGCGAACAGCGCCTGCACCCGGTGGTAGGCAAACACGCGCACAATGAAGTTCTCGCGCAAGGCAGGGTCGTTCAGCCGACCCTCCTCCTCGACGGGCAAGAGCGGCAGGCGTCGCAGCAGCTCGGCCGCGAAAAGCCCCACGCCCACCTTGTGGGGCATGCCCGCCGCGCCGGTTTTGACCGGCACGCGTTCCATGCCGCAGCTCGGCGAACCCTTCTTGAGCACGTAGCCGCAGAGCTGCTGCGGCACGAGTTCTCTGAGCTTGCGCCGCGCGTAGCGGTTCATCCGCTCGGTCCAATCCTCGCCGGTCTTGTTGCCGACCATCCGCGGCGCCGCCGGATCGCCGCTGAGGTGGACCGGCTCGCGCGGAATGCCCATGCCGACTTCGGCTTCCGGACAGACCGGCACGAACTCGAAGTAGCGGCCGAGGATGTCGGTCAGGTAGCGATCGTGTTTGTGACCGGCGTCCCAGCGCACCTTCTCGCCGAGGAGACAGGTGCTGACTCCGACGAGGATCCGGTCGCTCATGGCTGCTCCTTGCCTGGATCGGGTCGTTCGCCGAAGCGCGCGGCGATGACCCGGCGGCGATGGTCGAAGATCTGCGCGAGTTGGCGGCGCACCGCCAAGATATGGGCGATCTCGCCGAGCGGCCCCAGCGGTAGCAGGTACCGCACGATGTCGCCCAAACGGGTGCCGCCGTCGGGCAGTTCGTCGAACTGATGGGTATGATGCCAGAACACGTAAGGACCCTGCAACTGCTCGTCGATGAACCGAAAAGGCGGCTCGTAGCAGGTGATCAGCGTGCGCCAGTGCAGCGGCAGCGGACCCAGCTTGATGACATAGTCGATCAAAGTGCCGTTGCGCATAGGGACCGGCGAGGGCGTCAGGATCCGAAAATCGAGCCGCGGCGGGGTGATCGCGGCGAGATTCTCCGGCCGGGCAAAAAAGCCGAAGACCTCCTCGCGCGACGAGGCGACCGCCTGAGTCCGCTCCAGGACATGCAACCTCAACGACTGTCCTCCTGCGTCCAACGTTGCACGCGTTCGATGTAGCGGTCGACTCGGAATTTGCGCCGGCAACCGGCGAGGTTCATGAAGCGGATCTTGCCGAAGACCGGCCGCTCGGTCCACGGCCGGTCGTGCAGGCCGCCAATCGACCAGGCACAGCCGGCGTAGCCGTTCGGGTCGCGGCCGTCCAGCGAGTAGCGGTCGTTCAGCGCGATCGCGATGCTGAGACCCTCGGCCGGATCGCGGGTCCACTCGAGGATCTTCTTCGCCCAGTACATCCGCAGGTAGCCGTGCAGCTTGCCGCGCACCGCGAGTTCCGTCTGGGCCGCGTTCCACAGCGAATCGTGAGTTGCCGC
>JAQULN010000199.1:0-688 GCA_028718575.1 Candidatus Krumholzibacteriia bacterium
GATCGTGGTGTAGGCGAGCACGGCCTTCAAGTCGCTGCGCACGAGCGCCAAGGCGGCGCCGCCAAGCATGGTAACCGCCCCCAGCGGGATCACCAGCGCCGACCAGAGCGCACAGCCGCCGAGCACCGGCAACAGCCGCGCCAGCAGGAACACGCCTGCCTTGACCATGGTGGCCGAATGCAGGAGCGCCGACACCGGGGTGGGGCCGGCCATCGCCGCCGGCAACCAGAAGTGGAAGGGGAACTGAGCGCTTTTGGTCGCGGCGCCGACGAGGATCAACAACAATGCGGCCGGGAACAGCGGATCACTCTGCAGGACCTCGCCCCAGGCCAACAAAATGGAGATCGTAGCCGCTTCCGTCGCGTCGAGCCCGGCCGCGCGCTGGGCGGCTTGCGCCAGCAAGACCAGACCGCCGAGCAGCGCCAAACCGCCCGCGCCGGTGGTCAGCAGCGCCTTGCGGGCTGCGTCACGGGCGTCTTCTGTTTTGTGCTTGAAGCCGATCAGGAAGAACGACGTGATGCTCGTCAGTTCCCAGCAGACAAAGAGCACGTAAATATTGTCCGCGAGCACGAGGCCGAGCATGGCGGCCAGGAAACCTAGCAGCAGCGAAAAGAAGCGGCCGAGGTGCGGCTCGTCCCGCAAGTAGCCGCCGGCATAGATCACGACCAGCGCGCCGATCCAGCCAACG
>JAQULN010000199.1:698-4657 GCA_028718575.1 Candidatus Krumholzibacteriia bacterium
AAGGGCGAATACGACACCCAAGCCATCGGCACGGAACGCCAATTCCACCCCGAGGTCGGGCGCCCACGGCCACGCGGCGCGCAGCGGCATCGGGGCGGCGTGGCAACGAGCAGCCAGATCGGTGACAACCGCCGCCGGCACGGCGGCGAGCGACCACGGTGCGACGCGCCGGCCCACCAGGCGGAGCAAAAGGGGAGCGGCCAGGGCAGCCGCTAGCGGGGCCGCAAGTACCAAGACCACCGGTCAGGACGGCTCCTTGCGTGAGTTCCGGTCGGCTTTGGCCGACAAACGTCGACAAGATAGACGGATCGCCTGGTTTTCGCGATGCAAGCGGTTTCTCTTGGAACATCCCGGTCAGGGCTCAGGTGCGCTCGTGATCGTGGGTGTGCAACAGCTCGTGGCTCCTTGCGCCGAGCGGTTTGCCGAGGAATTCATCGTAGAGTTGCTGCACCATGGCGTTGCCATGGGAGGTGCGCAACGGCTCCTCGCTGTCGATTTCGTACAGCTTCTGCATGCGCTTGACGACGTTGTCTCTGCTGAGTCCCAACGGTTGCCCGCCGCCCGCAATACATCCTCCCGGACAGGTCATGATCTCGATGAAATGGAGATCGCTCCGGCCGTCCTTGATCTCCTCCAGGAGGTGGCGCGCGTTGCCAAGGCCGCTAGCCACAGCGACACCGATCGTCAACCCGGCGATCGTCAGTTTCGCCTCCTTGATTCCCTTGAGATCGCGAACCTCGGCCAGGACCAGCTCGGCCATATCCTCGCCGGTCAACAGGAAATGCGCGGTTCGCGCGGACGCAGCGGCCACAGAGAATGCATTTTGCGGGGTCGCGCATTATCGACGCGCTGGAGATGTCCTTGCGAACGGCTTTCTTCTCTACTTGGAAGCGGCGTTCCCGGACGTTCATTTCCGCGGCCAATTGCTGTAATTCGCACCGACCGTTACGCACGCAGTAGAGTCAATCGTCGGGGTGGTCCGCCAAGAGCAATTCAATGATGGTCTTACGCGTTTCGAGTACCCACGGCGAGTGAGTATGAATGCGCATTCCCTCCGCTACCGGATAGGAGCAACTCGGCACCAATTTGTGCGGATTCTCCAGTTCGACGACACAAAGGCGGCAGGATCCGGTCGGCCGGAGTTCATCCATGTTGCACAATGAAGGGACGCGGATGTTGTGTTTCTTCAGCACCGCGAGAATGGTTGCGCCCAGCTCAACCGCCAGCGCTCTGCCGTTGACATCGATGGTAACCACGGCATGCACCTTGTTTGCCCCAGCGTCCAACGGCGCGGGTTGGTCTCTCGCCTTCAGCGGCTCATGCAGGTGTAGCGGAAGTCCGTTGCGGGTAGAAACGTTTCCTTGATCGTGCGCAATGATGTCCACCGCAGGAGATTCAAAGGCCCGCCGGCTTTGTCGTTGGTGCCGGAGGCACGCGCGCCGCCGAACGGCTGCAAGCCGACCATCGCGCCGGTGCATTTGTCGTTGTAGTAGAAGTTACCAGCCGCGAAACGCAGCACCTGGCATGCCTGTACCGCGGCCATCCGGTCGCGCGAAAAGATCGAGCCGGTGAGCGCGTACGGAGAGGTGCGATCGCAGAGCCTCAGTGTCTCCAGGTAATCAGCGTCCTCGTAAACATAGATCGTCAGCACGGGGCCGAATATTTCCTCGCGCATGGTGACGAAGCTTGGATCGCGGGCTAGCAGCACCGTCGGTGCAATGAAGTATCCGCGTCGTTTGTCGCCGATGCCGCCGGCCACCACGTCTACGTCGGGCGACGCCTTGGCACAGTCGATGTACTTCATGACGTTGTCGAAAGAGCGTTCGTCGATGACTGCGCCGATGAAGTTGTCGAAGTCCCGCGGATCGCCCATGCGCACTTCAGCCAGCATTCCCGTCAGGCGCTCGCGGACGGCAGGCCACAGGGACTGCGGCACGTAGGCGCGACTACAGGCGGAACACTTCTGACCCTGGTATTCGAACGCGCCGCGGAGCAGAGCGACGGAAACTTCCTGTGGCTCCGCCGATGCGTGGACGAAGATGAAGTCCTTGCCCCCCGTTTCCCCCACCAGTTTCGGATAACTTCTATACCGTTCGAGTCCAGCGGCGACGTTACGCCACATCGCGTTGAACGTGTCATTCGAGCCGGTGAAATGAATCCCTGCCAGATCGCGGTCGGCGATCGCCGCGTTGCCGATCTCGGCGCCGGGCCCGGGCAGAAAATTGACGACGCCGGGCGGCAACCCGGCCTCAGCGAAGACTTTCATCAGCAGATAAGAGGAAAGGATCGACGCGGACGCCGGCTTCCAGACCACGGTATTGCCCATCAACGCCACCGACATGTTGAGATTGGACGCAATGGCGGTGAAATTGAACGGGGAGACGGTAAACACAAAGCCTTCGAGTGGGCGGTACTCCACCCGATTGAGTTGGTCCACTTGCGAACGAGGCTGGTCACGGTAAATCTGCGAGACGAAATAGGCGTTGTATCGCAAGAAATCGATGGTTTCGCAAGCGGCGTCGATCTCGGCCTGGTAGGCGTGCTTGCCCTGGCCGAGCATGGTAGCGGCGTTGATCGCAAAGCGATGCTTGCGTGCCAGCAGCTCCGCGGCTTTGAGTGTGATCGCCGCGCGCTCGACCCATGACAGCGTCATCCAGCGTTCTTTGGCGCGTCCGGCCGCCGCGATCGCGTGCGCGACCTCTCGCGGCCCCGCCTGGTGGTAGGTCGCCAGAACATGACCGTGATCATGCGGCATCAGGACCTTGCCCAGCCGCCCGGTGCGCACCTCGTGGCCATCGATGATCAGAGGGATCTCGATCTGCTCGCTGGCTTGTCGGGCGAGCTCGGATTCCAGCCCCATTCGCTCCTCGCTGCCCTCTCGATAAGCGAGGACGGGCTCGTTGGCGGGAATCTCGAAATTGAAGACGGCATTGTTCATGGCGGCTGGGTGTTCCTTTCCACCCGGAAGTTTGTCCAGCCTTTATTATGATGGAAGAGAATTGTATTCAGGATTATCATGAATATAGTTCATGTTGTGGCTTGGCCGATCGGAAGCGCGTAGCCATGCGTCTGGATCTCTATCAATTGCGGACGTTTCTCGAGGCGACGCGCCTCGGCAGCTACACGGAAGCCGCCCGCCGCCTTCACGTGACTCAGTCCGCCGTTAGCCACGCGGTCGCGAAGCTCGAAGCTTCGGCTGGCCAACCCCTGGTCGAATGGCGCGCGCGACGGATGGTGCTGACCCCGGCCGGGGATGCGCTGCGAGCAGGCTGCGAACGAATCTTCTCCGAGCTTGCGCTCCTGGAGGAGAAACTGATCGACCCCGACGGCGAGCTCCTGCGCACGTTTCGCATCGGCGCGCCGGTCGAGTTCGGCGTCACGGTGTTGATGCGCAAGGTGCGTCCTCTCCTGGATGCGTGGCCGCAACTGCGCCTGGATTTTCGTTTCTCGCATCACTTGCTCGAGCCGTTGCTGCGACAGGAGATCGATCTGGCGATCGATTGTATTGCGCATCAGCATCCAGCATTGCAGCGCACCGAGTTATTTCGGGAGTTGTATGTGATGGTCGCGTCGCCGTCTTTTCTCGCGTCGCAGCCGGTCAGAAATCCGCGCGACATCGCCACGCGGCCCGTGCTATCGCTGGACAAGGAAGGCGCATGGTGGAACAGGGTGATCCTGTCGCTGCCTGAGGCCGAGCGACCCGAGTTGACCCGCATCGTCGAGATCAATCATTTGCGCGGCATCATTCACGCAGCGCAGGAGGGACTCGGCATCGGTTTGGTGCCGAAGTACGCGGTGCTGGACGACCTCGCCCGCGCCACGTTGACGGTGCTGTTTCCCGAGATTCCCCTCCTCGAAGACCGATTCTTCATTTACCAACTTGTTGCCCGCGCCAAGCGGGAGGCTAATCGGCGGATCACCGAATACCTCTTGCGGCCCGACGCGTCGGAGGTCGGCGA
>JAQULN010000199.1:4667-6036 GCA_028718575.1 Candidatus Krumholzibacteriia bacterium
CCGCCGCCGCCAGATAGAGAAGCCTGCCGTTGTCCTCGCTCCTGCGGGGCGGCGGAGTTCGGCAGGCTTATCTCGTCCGGATCGCCGGCTGCTCGCCGCTCGCTACAAGCGCGCCGCGATCGCCTCGGCCATGCCCGTGGTGGTGGTGGTGCCGCCCATGTCGTAGGTGCGGTACCGGCCTTCCTTGATCACGGCGGCCACGGCGTTCTCGAGCCGCGTGGCCATGTCCTTCTCGCCCAGGTGGTCGAGCATCATCTTGGCCGAGAGGATCATGGCGATCGGGTTGACCTTGTTCATGCCGACGTACTTCGGCGCCGAGCCGTGGCTGGGTTCGAAGATCGCCACCTTGTCGCCGATGTTGCCCGAACAGGCGAAGCCCAGGCCGCCGACGAGCTGGGCGCAGAGGTCGCTGATGATGTCGCCGAACATGTTGCTGGCGACCAAGACCCCGTAGTCCTGCGGGTTCTTGATCAGCCACATGCACATCGCGTCGATGTTGGTCTCCCACAGTTCGACGCCGGGGTAGTCCTTGGCGATCTTGCGGGCCTCGCGCACCATCAGGCCGCTGGTTTCCCGGATCACGTTGGGCTTCTCGACCACGGTCACCGACTTGTAGCCGAACTTCTTGGCGTACTCGAAAGCGTCGCGGCAGATGGCCTGGCAGGCCTGGCGGGTCAGCAGGCGCACGCTGGCGGCGATGTCCTCGTCGGCAACCTTGGCCAGGCGGCCCATCTGTTTGGGATGGGTCTTGAGGAACTCGGCGCGGATCGCCGCCGGCAGCGGATGCCACTCGATGCCCATGTAGAGGTCCTCGGTGTTCTGGCGGAAGACCACCAGGTCGAGGTCGTCGCGGTAGTTCAGGGGGTTGCCGGGGTAGGCCTTGCAGGGGCGCAGGTTGGTGCGCAGATCGAACGTCTGGCGCAGGGCGACGATCGGGCTGCGGTAGACGTGGCCCTTGCCCTGCAACGCGGGGATCAATTCGCGTTCGGCTTCTTCCTTGGGCTTGCTGGTGATGGCGCCGAAAAGCGCGGCGTCGACGGTCTCGAGCATGGCGAGCGTGCGGTCGGGCAACGCGTTGGCCTCGGTCCGCCAGATCTCCCAGCCGATGTCGCCGTGGACGTACTCGGCGTCGAATCCGAGCCGGTCCAGCACGATCTTCGCAGCTTGCATCACGTCGATTCCGATCCCGTCGCCGGGCATCCAGCCGATCTTGTACTTCGCCATGGTCGTGGTCCTTGCGTGAGGGCCGCTGGGTTGCCGTCCGCGGTGTCAACGATTGATCCGCGGGGCATCTCATGGCGTCAAAGATAATCGGCGCCGGGGCCGGAACCAAGGGAATGCGGCGGTCCGGGCGGCGTTTCGCCTTACA
>JAQULN010000200.1 GCA_028718575.1 Candidatus Krumholzibacteriia bacterium
GGGGTTGAACCGGTTGCAACGAGCGCCTTCCATTATATCAACAAGGTATCAGATCCGTCAATTAGGGTCTGGCGAACGTGCAAAGGAAACGATGAATCGACGCTTGTGCGGCGGATTACCAAGGATTTTCGTCGTCGCGACGCTCGTTCTGCTGCTCGGAGGCTCGGGCGGAAGCGGCGAAACGGAGGTTCGGACAGTCGACGAGTTGGCTCGGCTGGACCGTTTGTTGGCCGGGGGCCAGCCCGAACTCGCCGCTGAGACCGCCCGCTCGCTGCTCGAATCTGCGACCTTGGCGGAACGTCATGTTTGGCAGGTTCGCGAGCGCCTGGGAGTGGCGCTGCTGGCTCTGGATCAACCCGCGGCGGCGGTGAAGGAACTGGAGGCCGCAATGCTTGACGCCGGCAGCGATCCGACGCTGCATTTCAACCTGGGCCGCGCGCTGCGCCGGTTGGGGCAACGCGGCCGGGCTGTTGCGGAATACGCAGAAGCGGTTGCCTTGGCCCCGCATCGGTTCGAGTGGCGCTTGGAGTACGCCGACGCCATGCAGGAGCTAGGTATTCGCCGCGAGTCTCTGCAGCAGATCCGCTTGGCGCGTGCCAGTTGTGGGGATTGCCCGGAGGCTCTTCGCGCCGAGGTGAACCACCATCGCACCATCGGCGATCCCGCCCGCAGCCTGGAACCGCTGCGGGATCTCTACGCCTTGCAGCCGGTACCGGAGGTCCGGCGTTTGCTGGTCGACGCTATCTGGGTGTCCGGCGATGCGTCCGGCGTCGCGACGCTGCTTGATTCGCTGCCGGCGGCGTCGCTGACCGGGCCGGAGATCATGATCCTCGCGCAAGCCGATCGCCTGGCAGCCGACGCGCGGCGCGCCACAGCCTGGGTGCGGCAGAGTCCGCCGGAGACGGCCGACGGTTGGCGCCCCGACGCGGTCTTCTGGGCCATCGTCTCGGAAACCTGCCTGCAGGCCGGCGAGCCGGCGGATGCGTTGACGGCGATCGATCGCGCCGTGGCGCTGCAGGCCGACGTCGCGATCTATCACCACAACCGCGCCGCAATCCTGGTCCGGCTGGGCCGAACCGCGGAGGCCGAGGCTGCGCTGGCCGAGGCGCGCCGCCTCGATCCCGACCTCGGCGAGACGCCATGAGAAAAGGCACAGTGTCAGGTGTTTGCTCTTTTTGGCTGTTGTGCAGTCTGGTTTTTGCGGCAGAGACGCCGCCGCCCGATGGCGACTGGCGCCCGCATCGGCTGGCCCGCTGTCAAGCCCATTTCGTTGCGCGCGGAGAGGTTCGTGACCTCTTCGCGGAAGCGCGGGATCTGTTCGAGGCAGCCAACGGCGGGGACGCCGCGGAATTGCTGGAATACGGCCTACGCACCGCCGGGGCGAATCCTTGGCTTCTTCTTCTACTGGCGCAGATCTACGTGCTGGCCGGACAAGGGGAGCCGCATTGCCAACCATTGACTGGACCCGTTGCGCCGACGGGCGACTGGGACACCGATCGCTTGCGCTTGCTGGAACGCAGCGATGTCTTGCTGCAGCGCTTGGCGCAAGCCTGGCCGGATGACAGTGTGGTCGATTTCCTGCGCGCAGACGTCGCCAGGTCGCGTGGTGATCTCGACGCGGCCGCCGTGTACGACGATCTGGGTCGTCGCAAGTGCACCTATCTGGAGAGCGTCGGGCTGCTGCGCGATCTGAGAGGACTGCGAGAACGACCGGCCAAGGTCCTCGCCCCGCTGGTGCCGGTCTACCCGGAATCTGCGTTGCGCAAGCGAATCGAGGGGGAGGTCCTGCTCGATCTACTGGTGGATCCGTTCGGTCGCGTCGCGGAGGCGGTTCCGATCGGCCGTGCCCACCCGGTTTTGGTCGAAGCGGCATGTGCGGCGTTGCCTGAGGCGGGATTCGCGGCTGCTCAAGTCGGCTATTACCCCATCTGGTCGTGGTTGCGGGTGCCGGTGCGGTTTCGCTTGCATAACTGACGGGTTGATTATAGAGACGGGTTACAGTAGTTTTACCTGGTCCGATCGCAGGCCCGTGTAGGGAACCCGTTACCGTGGCTGGGCATATCGAGATTCCTGCGTGCAATCGACGAGAGGTGGCCATCTTGATGCCGGAGTACCGCACCCACCGTCTGGCGGTCGCGCTTGTCCTGACCGTGTTGGCGATCTTGGCTCTGGGTTGTTCGACCAAGGACGATCCGGACGAGGTCCTGGCGCTGTGTGGCAACCATTCCTGTGGCCAGTTGGTCATGGTGACGATCGACACTTCATCGTCGGGCTACCAGTATTTGGAGCCGGCTTTGTCGCCGGACGGAACCCGGATTGCTTTTACGGCGGACTGGCGTGTGATCCCATCATTGGATGAAGATGAGTACCAGGAGCCTTTCGAGTCGCGGCAGATCCTGATTATGCCTGTGCCCCCCGACATCTGGTCGGAGAGCATGGTCCATCGCAAACCCGTCGAGGAGGTCGAACAACTCGGCGCCCAACTGGTGCGGCTCGCGGAGTTTAGCCATATCGTCGGCGGTTCGCCAATCCCCGTCACGACCGCACACAGGATCGACAAGAGCGGTCCACTCTGGCTCGACAACGATCATCTGCTGTTTGTCGCCCGCTTCGGCCGCCGAGACCGCATCCTTACCGCCGATATTACCAATCCCGCCGTGGCGACGGCCCAAGTCGTGTTCTACGAGCCGGACGATCTGGCGGAGACTGGCGGCTGGATCTATTACCATAAAGATCCCGCGTTGAGCCCTGACGGACGCTGGTTGGCGTTCACCCGCTTCGGATGCGACGCGGAGCCCAATGCTCCGGATGTGTATTGTGCGCCGACGGAGCTCTGGGTCCTCGACATGCAAACGACCAGCGATCCCACCCAGGTGACGGCTTTTCCGTTGACGAGCGGTGCGATGATCCTGAAGGATCCGACTTGGAGCCCCGACGGCAGCGTCATTTGTTTTGCCGCCACCTCCGATTTGGTCGGGCAGTACACCAACGCGATCACGGAGCTGTTCCGTATCAGGTTCGATGCCGAGGAAGCGGAACTCGGGGCCGTGACCGTGGATCATCAACTGCGCCGCTTGACAACGACGACGGTGGCCGACGGAGATCCGATCGTCGGTCTGGCCAACTATGCGCCGACGTTCGATCTCACGGGCGGTCAGATCTACTTCGTTTCCACCCGGCGCACACCGGCTTCGACGCTGCGCGTTAGGAGCATCTGGCGCATTCCCTCCGACGGACGACTCGAACCGTCCATTCTCTTCTACTCCCGGCGTGACGACATCGATCCTTTTGTGAACCGAGCGGACGGGTCCTTGTTGCTGTCCAGCGGCATGGGCTTCCCCACCGAGATGCTGGACGCGTTGGAGCAAGCGACAATTGACAGCCTGCGAGCGGCCAACGAGGATCCGGATATTCCGATTCCGCTGACGGAGATCGAGATCCTCAGACGGGCGCAAACCGCACGCGATGAATTGGAGTTCTTCGAAGGCGTGATGTCGCACCTGTTCGTGTTCCGCAGATTCTGACACGGTTCGATCTTGAAGGAAACCCGGCCAATGACCACGGATCCGCGGCAGCAGATTGTCGCGATCGGCGCGGAATTGTATCGGCGACGGTATGTTGTGGCCGCTGAGGGGAACTTGTCGATCAAGATCGCCGACAATCGTTTCGTCGCGACGCCGGCCGGCGCCTGCAAAGGCTGGCTGCGCGTGGTCGATCTCGTGGAAGTCGATCGCGACGGCCGCAGCCGCGGCACCGCCAGTCGCGCCACGAGCGAATGGCGGCTGCATCGCGAAATCTATACTCGCTGCCCTTCGGCGCGGGCCGTGTGCCACGCCCATCCGCCCTTTGCGACCGCTTGCGCCACGGCCGGCCGCGCGCTCGCTAGCGGTGTCCTCCAAGAGTGCATGCTCTCGTTGGGGGAGGTGCCGCTGGCCCGTCCGGCGGCTGCGGGCAGCGAGCAGGTCGCGGAGTCCGTACGCGAATATCTTCCGGAAGCGCGGGCGATCCTTTTAGCCAACCACGGCGCCGTCGCGTGGGGGCGAGACCTTGTCGAAGCCTACTTTCGGTTGGAGTATCTGGAGCGTCTCGCTGAGGTCACACTGCTGGGAGAACTCGCGGGGGGCGCGCGGCCTCTGCCCGCCGAACTGTGCCGCCCGCCTGACTCGCATTCCGGCCCGGATCTTTCATGAGGGATCGTCGCCGCGGTAGACCGCTTCCAAACGCTCGACGACTGTCGTCCAACTGAAATACCGTTCGACGTGGCGGCGGGCACGGTCCGCCCGCGCGGCAGCGGTCGCCGGATCACGGGCGGCGGCAAGCAACTGGCGGGCGAATTCTGCGGGATCGTCGGCCCACCAGACGAGTTCGTCGGCGCGCGTCGTGATTCCCTCGGCGCCGATAGCCGTGGTGACGACCGGCAATCCGCAGGCCATGGCCTCGAGGATCTTGATCTTGATCCCGCCGCCTTCGGTCAGGGGCGCGGCGAGCACACGACACTGGCGCAGCAACCCGCGGAGGTCGTCCACGAAACCGGTTGCCGTGACGCCGGCGGGAGTCGGTTGTCGCTCCGCTAAAAAACGATCGGAACCAGGCCCCGCCAACACGAGCTCCCAACCGGGAAGCTCCTCGAAAACCTGCGGCCAGATCCGATCGCAGAGCAAGGCCGCGGCACTGCGGTTAGGCGGGTGCTGGAAACTGCCCACAAATAGCACGCGTCGCAACGCTGCGGTCCGCTCGGCGCTCGCGGTCTCGAGATCGACACCCAGCGGCACCGTGATGAGGCGCTGGCCGCCGGCTGCAGCCAGCAGGCGGCGATCCTGTTCGGTGACGCACAAGGTCGCGTCGGCCCAACCGCTGGCGTCGCGGGCCAGGCGGTCCCAGGCGGCGGCCTCGGCCAGCAGCGCACGCCGCCGCCACCAGCGGGCTTCAGCGGCGCGGCGGCGGCGAGGCAACGAGCTGACTTCGTGGCTGCTCAAGACCAGCCGCGGTCCGGCTGTTGCGGGGCGCCGGTCACCGGGTTCGGCGTTGCGCCAGCGGCGCAGCTCGCGCAACAGATACGCCAGCTGCAGGTACTCGACCTGGATCACGTCGGGTTGGAAAGCTTCCGCGTCTTCGATCACGGCGCGCACGAGCGGCGGCCAACGATACTTGGCCACGTAGTACGGATACCTGTCGCCGGCGGCTCTGGCCGCGGCGAGCAGGCGGACACCGATCAACTGGAGCCGGCGGACGCCTTGGCTCCGTGCGTCGAGAAACGGTACGGTCGCGAGCCGAAAACCCTGATCTGCGGCCGCGGGTACCTCTGCTTGCTCGCCGTGCCGCAGCAAGCTTACGCAGAGGCAGTCGTGACGTTGAGCGAGAGCTCGCAGCTGGCTGCGGATCGCCTGTCCGCCGCCGTGGCCGACGCGGGGGTGGGGCAGGTACGGGGTGACGAGCAAGATCCGCATCAGCGGATCACGTAGCCGCGGGCTACGGCCAACTCCTCTTTGGCGCGTTCCATTTCCACCTCCCACTCGGTGGTGCCTTCCTCCAGGCGGGAACGATGCTTGCGTAGCCAGGCGGCGGCTTCCTCGTCGATCTCGTCCTCGATTCGCAGGTCCTTCAGCAGCAGACTCTCCAACAAGAAGACGAAGCGGTCTTCATCGATCTCCAGGTCGATGAGTTCCTCGTCGAGCAGGTTGTTGGCGATCTTGCGGGCGATCACGCCGATGCGTTCTTCGGACAGGCGCATGGTCGTTCTCTCAGGTCACAGGGTGAAACCGCGTTTGCGGGCAACCTCGCGCTTGAACTTGCGCCTCAGGTCGGACACGTCCATTTCCAGGTTCTGGATCTCATACTTGTGCTTGGCCAACAGCGCCTCCACTTCGGCGTCGATGTCCGCTTCTTCGCGCATATCGGCGAAAATGGTGTCGGGGACGGTCTTCCAGACCGCCTCGACGTTGGCGCTCAGATGGATCAGATCACTTTCCTGCAGCAAGTCCAGGATCCGGTCCGCCAGGTACTC
>JAQULN010000201.1 GCA_028718575.1 Candidatus Krumholzibacteriia bacterium
CGGCCGCCACTTGCGAGGCGCTCATGCGCGCGCGGTACTGCGCCTATACCCTGGTCGAGACCGATTTCCTGCTGGCCTCGCTGCATCCCGAGCACCGGAGCGAACACGACGCCGAAGCGGTGCGGACCTGGGCGGCCGAGAGCCAGTGGCACGGACTGGAGATCATCGCCGCAACCGGCGGCGAGCCGACGGACGATGTCGGCCAGGTGGAGTTCGCCTGCGAGTACACCCGCGACGACGAGCGGTACCGCCATCACGAGCAGGCGCAGTTCGCGCGGCACGAGGGGAACTGGTATTTCGTCACCGGCGAGATCGTCAAACCGCGGCCCTACGTGCGCGAGGCGCCCAAACAGGGCCGTAACGACCTTTGCGCCTGCGGCAGCGGCAAGAAGTACAAAAAGTGCTGCGGAGTTGTCTGACGCTGGTCGGCGCCTGTTCATTGGCGCTCGTGCTCGCCGGTCTCGCCGCGGAACCGGCGGCCGGAGGTGCCCCGCAAGAAGAACCGACCGTCGCCGAACCCGTCAAGCGCGACGCCTGGTACTGGCGCGGTTTCGACCGGCTGTTCGCGCGCCGCGATCCTGGTGAGGACACGGCCGCGGGCGCGATCACTCAGTCGGCGTACGATCGCTTCTTGCCCTACGCGGGCTGGACGATCCGCCGCGTCGCTATCCGCGGTCGCGAGGCGTTCGGTTCGGTCGATATCGACTTCGCGCCGGATTCGCCGGAATCGCCGCCCGGCCCGCCGGTGACCAAGATGAGCGCGGTCGAGCGCGTGCTCAATTCGCTCGCCGCCGCGACGAAACCGCGCACCATCGAGAATTACCTGCTGTTCAGGCCGGGCGACCGGTTGTCGCCCCGCGCCGTGGCCGACAGTGAACGGTTGCTGCGCGAGCGAGCGTACGTTCGCGACGCCCGGCTCATGGTGGCGCCGGTCCGGGAGCGGCCAGGCGAGGTCGATATCATCGTATGGGTGCGCGACCGCTGGCCCTGGGGAGTGCGCACCAGCGTTCGATCTGCCAAGAGTCAGCAGATCGAGGTGTTTCATCGCAACATCGGCGGGATCGGTCTCGGCCTGGAAGTCGAGCTGTTGGCGGACAGCGACCGGTCGCCGTCTGTCGGCTGGCGGACGCGGACGGCGATGGACAATCTCGGCGGCAGCTTCGTCGACGTGACGCTCGACACCCGGTACGCGTGGGACCGGGATCAAATGTTATTGACCGCCGAACGTCGGTTCAGCCACGCCGAGATCCGCGCGCTGGGCGGCTGGGCCGTCGGCACCGAGTTGTTCAAGGCGCTACCCGAGCTGCCTGCCGGCGTTCATGTGCGCAGCCATACGCACGAAGGCTGGTTGGGCTGGAGCCATCGCTTGCGGCGCGGCGGGACGCATGGGCAGCAGCGCTGGCGCTTCATCCCGGCTGTCGGCGTGCAGGAGGTGCTTTTCAGCGCTGTGCCGGGGCAATCAAGCGCTGTCGGCGATGCTCTGCGCGACAACACCCGCTATCTCGGCCAGCTCTCGATCGTCGGGACGGAGTACTACACCGCCGGTCTCGTCTATGGCTACGGCGAGACCGAAGACCTTCCGGCCGGCCTCTGGGCGTCGCTCGTCGGCGGCTACGAAACCAGCGAGGGACGCAACCGGGCCTATCACGGTGTGCGTGCGGCATGGCCGCAGGTTCTGGCGCACGGCCGGTACGTCTTCTTGGAAGGCTTGTTCGGCGGTTATCGCCGCTCCGGACGCCTCGAGGACGGTGTACTGGAATTCGGCCTGACGACCTTCAGCCCCTTGCAGCGTCATCACCAGGGCGCCTGGCGCCACTTCCTGCACGCGCGATATACCCTGGGCCTCGGTCGGCTCGCGCCGGGCTCGTTGCGTCTGGATTCCGCCGCGCTGCGCGATCTGGACGCCTTCGACCTGGTCGGTGATCAGCGTCTTGTCGCGGATCTGGAATCGATCTGGTTCACGCCGGTCGAAATAGTCGGTTTCAAATTCGCGGTCTTCGGCTACGCCGGCGGCGGATTGATCGCCCCCGATCGCGAGCCGCTCCTGCGACAACGGCTGGAGACCAACGGGGGATTGGGTCTGCGGTTGAACAACCCAAGCCTGGTGATTCCGACGATCGAACTGCGCGCAGGAATCCTGGCCGGCGAACACGGTTGGGATTCCGTTGTGACCCTGCGGATGGGCGAGGTCAAGTTCCTGCGCCGCACGCTGCCGGGCGCGCGGCCGGCGTTGCTGCCTTACCGGTGACCGCGCGGGGCTAGCCTTGGCAAACCGGCGGTGCCGGGGGTATGCTGCCCGGCGAAAGGAGTTGGCCATGCTGCAGATCGTCACCGAGCGCCGCGGCGGACCGGAGGTCCTGGTCGCCCGGTCCGCGCCGGAACCGCAGCCTCGACCCGGCGAAGTACGGGTGCGCACGGCGCTGGCTGGCGTCAACTTCGCTGATATCATGGTCCGCCTGGGGTTGTACCCCGACGGGCCTGCGCTGCCTGCCGTGCTCGGCTATGAGGTCGCCGGCACCGTCGATACGGTCGGCGACGACGTGCCCGCGAGCCGGCTCGGCGAGCGAGTCACTGCGCTCTGCAACTTCGGTGGCTACAGCGAGCTGGTCTGCGTGCCTGCCGCGCAGGCGTTCCCGCTGCCCGACGGCGTCGACCTGACCGCGGCCGCGGCGTTGCCCGTCAATTATCTGACCGCGTGGCTCATGCTGCGCGTGCTCGCGCCGGTGCAGCGCGACGACCTCGTGCTGGTGCACTCGGCGGCCGGCGGCGTGGGGCAGGCGGCGAGCCAATTAGTCGCGCTGGCCGGCGGGAGGGTTCTGGCGACGGCCTCGCCGCGCAAGCACGACCTGTTGCGCGCGCAAGGATGCCTGCTGGTGCTCGACAGCCGGCAGCGCAGTTTCGCGGAGGCGGTGCGCGAAGCCACCGGCGGCCGCGGCTGTGACATCGTGTTGGAGCCTCGGCACGGACGCTGGATCATGGAGAGCTACCGGGCGCTCGCCAAGGGTGGCCGCCTGGTGCTGCACGGCTTCGCCGGCGCCGCCGAGGGTTCCGGCAGCGCCCTCAAGGCCTTGCAGACCCTGGCGCAGGTGCCATGGCTGCGCTTGAACCCGGTGCGCCTCATGAACGACAACAAGGCGGTCGCCGGGGTCAACCTGGGCCGCATGTGGGACCAGGTCGACCGGTTGCAGGATTGGTTGGGGAGACTTCTGCGCAGTCTGCAAGCCGGCGAGATCGCGCCCCGGATCGACCGCATCTACCCGGCCGAGGAAGCCGGCGCGGCCCAACTGCGCCTGCAACAGCGGCAGAACGTGGGCAAGGTGTTGCTGGATTTCCGGCCGGGAGGCGGCGTCTGACGTGAAGATCTCCGCCGCCATCATCACGCACGAGGCGGGCCCGCAACTGGCGCGTTGCCTCGCCACGCTGGATTTCTGCGACGAGGTCGTGGTGCTGGACCAGAACAGCACCGACGAGACCGCCGCGATCTGCGCCCGCCACGGTGCGCGCCTGGAGCAGAGCGAGTGGCTGGGATTCGGGCCGACCAAGCAACGAGCCGTCGATCTCTGCCGCAACCGCTGGGTGTTGAGCATCGACACGGACGAACGGGTCACGCCCGCGCTCCGTGCCGCCATTGCCGAGCTGCCGGCCTCGCCGGACGCCGCCGCTTTTGCGTTTAACCGGCTCAGTACTTTCCTGGGCCGCCGGATCCGCCACTGCGGCTGGCATCCCGACTGGGTTGTGCGCCTGTTCGATCGCGAACGCGCCGCCTTCGACGACCGGCCGGTGCACGAGGCGATCCATGCCCGCGGACCGGTCGCACGCCTCAGCGGTCTGCTCGAGCACGAACCCTACGAAACCATGCAGCAGTACATCGCCAAGCTGAACCGCTACACGACCGCGGCGGCGGCCGATCTTCGGGCGCAGGGCCGGCGTTGCGGACCCGCCACGGCGTTGATCCGAGCGCACGCCGCGTTCTGGCGGATGTGGCTTCTGCAGGGCGGCTGCCGCGACGGCTGGGCCGGCGCCGTGCTCTGCCACGCCAGCGCCTTCTACGTGCTGAGCAAGTACGTCAAGTTGTGGCGGCTGGGCAGGTCATGAAGGTCCTGCTCGTCCGTTGTGACCGCCTCGGCGACCTCGTGCTCGCTCTGCCGGCGATCGCCTGGCTGCGCGCGGCCCGACCCGCCTGGGAAATCCACGCGCTCGTGGCGGCGCACGCGGTCCCGGTGGTGGAGAACGATCCGGCCATCGACGCGTTCTACACCTGGGAGGGTCAGGCCGACGCGGAGCTGATCCGGCGGTTGCAGGCTGAGCGCTACGACGCAGCGGTGCTCTTGCAGTATCAAATGCCGTTGGCCCGTCTGCTCCGCGCGGCGCGCATCGGGCGCAGTTACGGCCCGCTGTCCAAGTGGACGAGCTGGCTGCTGCTCAACCGCGGCAGTTGGCAGCGGCGGTCGCGAGCGAGCCGTCACGAGAGTCAGCTCAACGTCGATCTCGTGCGCCGGCTGGCTGGACGCGCTGGCGGCGCCGGCGGCGCCGCGGCTGCGGCCCGCAGTGCTGGCGGCATTCTCCCGCCGCGGCTTCATCTGAACCAGGAGCAGCGGCGGCTCGGTCGCCGTTTCCGCGAACAGGAGGCCGGGGCGGCCGATGTGGTCGCGTTCGTGCATCCGGGCAGCGGCGGTTCGGCGCTGGATTGGCCAGCGGCCAGCTTCGCCGCCGTGGCGAACGATCTGGCCGCCCGGCGCGGCTGGCGGGTGTTCGTCACTGGCAGTCACCACGACCGACCCGCGATCGATGCCATGGCGCCGCACCTGTCGCCGCAAGTCGCCGTCGTGGCGGAGCGGTTTCCGCTGCGCGACTTCCTCGGCGTCTTGTCGGCCGGCGATCTATTGATCGCCCCGAGCACCGGGCCGCTGCATCTGGCCGCCGCCCTGGACCTCGCCGCGGTCGGCGTCTACCCGCCGGCGCCGACCATGAGCCCGCGGCGGTGGGGCCCGCTTGGCCGTTGGGCGCGCGCGATCGTCCCCCCGGTGGAGTGCCCCTCGCGACGCCACTGCCTGCAGTCCTCTTGTCTATTCTACAACTGCCTGGAGGCTGTGCTGTCCGCGCAGGTGATCGAATTGGCGACCGCGCTGGTCGCCGCGCGCCGGCAGGAACTGGCCGGCACCGCACGTTCGGATTGATTGTTTCCTGCCGGGGTTGGGTCTACGGTGGGATTCGGGTTGCGTGCAAGGAGTTGTCGATCATGTTCTCTGATTGTTCTCTGAACCGCAGTTCGTCGCCTCACCGCCTCCAGCGAGGCGGCCGAACGCGCGCCGCCGCGAGGCTGGCGATGATTCTCCTGCTTGCTGGCGCGGCGCTTCCCGGCGGCACGCCGGCGCAACCGGCCGGCACGGATGCTGCGCCGGCCGATCCTCTGGCGCGCGCGCGCGCCCTTCGCGACGAAGCTCGACAGCTCGGCTCCCGCAACACCTTGCCGGCGGCCTGGAACAGCTATGACAAGAGCCTCACGGACCTCGCCGCCGGCACGCCGCCGGCCGATGCCGTGGCGGTTCTGGAGCTGGAGGGGCACCGGTTGGTCGCCCGCGCCCGGTTCCTCAACGAAGTCAGGGAATCTCGTTCCCCTCTGGAACAACTACTGGCGCGCTACGACCGGTCGCTGCGCGAGATTGCGGCGCTCGCGGACGTGGCGCTGCCTCCGACGGCGACCGGCGACGCGGCGGCTGCTCATCTTCTCGACCTGTTGGAGAAGCAGCGACGGCAACAGCAGGTCCTCATGGACAGCCTGCTGGTGCAGAATCGACAGCTCCAGGAACTGACCGGCGGGCGCCTGGCGGCCCAGGATTCGCTCATCACCTCGCTGCGAATCGAGCTGAGCGCCTTGCGCCAGCGGCTTTGGGAGACCGAGCTGAGGGCCGGCGTGGCCGAAGCCGACCGCAGCGCCGCGGAGACGACGTTGGCGCAACGGCAAGCCCGCGAAGCGGCGATCCGCGAGATCGTGGCC
>JAQULN010000202.1 GCA_028718575.1 Candidatus Krumholzibacteriia bacterium
GCCAGGTGGGCTACATGGTGACGGGCGTGGGCATCGGCACCGCGATGGCGGTCAACGGCGCCATTGCGCACGCGTTCGCCCATATTCTCTACAAGGCGCTGCTGTTCATGGGGGTGGGCGCGGTGCTGCACATGACCGGTCGCAGCAAGGCGACCGAGCTGGGCGGGCTGTACCGGAAGATGCCCTGGGCGTTCTTCTACACGGTGGTGGGCGGCCTGTCGATTTCGGGCTTCCCGCTGTTGAGCGGCTTCGTGAGCAAGAGCATGATCGTGGCCGCCGCATTCGAAGACCATCTCAACTGGGCCGCCGTGCTGATGATGATGGCGTCGGTCGGCACCTTCCTGTCGGTGGGTCTGAAGCTCACGTACGCGATCTGGTTCGGCAAGAACAACTGCAGCGAGGAGACCTGGCAGAAGGCGAAGGATCCCGGCTGGAACATGCACGGCGCGATGATCCTGACCTCCGCGCTCTGTCTGTTCATCGGCGTCTACACGCCGTACCTCTATCGCATGCTACCCAACCAGTCGGTCCACTACGAGCCGTACACGCCCTATCACCTGGCCGAGACGCTGCAAGTCCTGGCGTTCACCGCGCTGGGGTTCTGGCTGTTCCTGAAGAAGCTGTCGCCCAAGGCCAAGATCAGCCTGGACATGGACTGGTTCTACCGCGCGCCGGCGCCCTGGCTGGGCCGCGTGGTGGTGGGCGGCGTGAACCGATTCTTCGTGCTGGGCGGCGACGCCGCCCTGGCCGTGGCGCACGGAGCGGCCCGCCTCGCGCGCAACCCCTTCCAGGTATTCGGCCGCCGCGGCGCGCCCGCGCGCGACTTCGACGCCGACCGCGACCGCGGTCCGCTCGGCAGCCCGATCGCCGCGGCGTTGCTGCTGGCGACCGTCGTGGTGGCCTGGATGTACTGGCGGTAGCCGAGACGCCGACGATGCTCCCCGGCAACCGCGTCACGTCGCCGCGGTCGTCTTCACCTTCGGCAACACGTCGCGCCCGTAGAGGGTTCAAACGCCCTTCTTCGCCTTGGGCGCCAGTTGGAGATCCTTGATCGCCTTCCTGACTTTCGCCTCGAGTAGGCCGAGCTCCTTGGCGATCGCGCCGGCGGAGAGCAGGTCAGGGTTCTTGGCGGTGGGCATGGTACGCGCCTCCGAGGTCGGTCGCATTCGTGGTTCGATCAGAACAACGGCGTCCAACAACCTCGCTGGGCCGAAGCGATCATAGCCTGCCGGCCCGCTTGGGGAAAGCGTGCGTCGCGACCGGATGGTCCGATCGACCCGCGGCGCGGGCGCAGCCAGGTGCTCGTCACGCGTATCCGAACAGCGGCGGGAAGACGACCACGACGATGGCCGCCCACACGGCATAGACCGGCAGGTAGTCCGTCTGCCAGCGTTCGAGGCGCATGAACGAGCCGCGCCCGCGCAGGAACTTCACGTAGAGGACGGTGGACCAGGCCAGGTTGACGAGCAGGATCACGTTCTCGCCCAACGCGGCCACGCGGTTGGGGCTGAAGCCGAATTCGGAGATACGCGCGGCGATCGCCCACAGCGCCACCGCGTCGGCCAGGAGCGCGCAGACCAGCAGCATGACCTGTAGCGCGTCGAAGACGTCTGGGGGCGCCGCGTGGTCCCGCGCGGACACGGCATAGAGCAGCAGGCCCAGGACCAACACCAAGAGAAGGTCGAAGGCGATGAGCACGTCGCGCTCGATGTCGATCCCGCGCCCGGTCCACAGCAAGGTCACCAGGAACGCGACCAGTGCGGCGGCGAACAGGGGCGTGAAAAGGCGCGTCAACACCGGCGCCATGTTCTCGATCACGCTCTGTTTGGCCTCCACCAGCCAGGAGCCGATCAGAACGCCTCCCATAGCGCCGCACGGCAGCAGCCACGACGTGAAGAAGAACTCGACGTCGACCCCGATGGCCTGAAAGATCAAGAACATGAACCCCGTGAGGACGCCGCCGCCGAGGGCGATCAGCACGTAATAGATGAAGAGCTCGCCCGAGAACCGAATGAAATCCATGCGGCCGCCAGACTGCCCCCAACGCCCTCCCGCGTACCCAATGCCCACGACCAGCCAGAGCGCGATCGGCACGTGTAGCGCCGAAAGAACCTCGGTGGAGCCGCCGGCAACGAATGGATAGATGTTGGCGAAGACGCCCGCCGCGATGAACGCCGCGGCCAGCCAGCGGACCGTACCGGCTGCGAGCTGACGTTTCCAGACGAAGTAGCCGGCCAGCGGAGGCAACACGAAGAGGCTGAGGTTACGGGCGTAGAATCCGGCGTCTTCGCCGATCTGGAGTCCGAAGAGCGCCGGCACCTTGATGAGCACGGCCGCCGTGATTGCCAGTGCGACGGCCGCGGCAGCATCAATCTGGGCTCGTCCGCGCGACGCTCCCGCGTCGGCGGCGTTGACGACGAGCTGCTTCCAGAGTCGGTCCGAGTGTTCGCGAGCGAACTCCCTGGAAAAGGCGTCGAGGTTGCCCATGCGCTTGACCGCCACCAGGAAGGCCTCG
Organism: Candidatus Krumholzibacteriia bacterium; assembly: GCA_028718575.1. Lineage (GTDB taxonomy): Bacteria > Krumholzibacteriota > Krumholzibacteriia > LZORAL124-64-63 > LZORAL124-64-63 > Glo-17. Next base: position 2,516 of record JAQULN010000202.1, read on the forward strand.
TCGGTCGAGAGGCCCGCGTTGACCAGGACCGTAATCTGCTCGCGCAGATGGTCTTCCAGCTTCGCCACGTCAACGGCGTGCAATGCCTGCCGGCGGCGGACGTAGCCCCGCCACTGGTCGATCTGGTCCTCGAGCGACACCATATGATCCGGACCTGTCATCGCTCAGGCTCCTCGGCGAAATGGTGCGGTTGGCACCGGCTGGACAATCGAGAAGGAGGCGGAGAGCGCCGGGCGCATATCACCGCGCGATGACGAATCGTCCCACGAAGTTCTCGTAATGTCCGTCCTGTGGCGCCACCGCGAAGAGATATATCCCGCTTGTGACCTCCTGCCCATTGCGGCTCACAAGATTCCAGTAGGCTTGGCCGTCGCCCTGGGAGCCGTCGTGCTCGATCGTCTGGACCAGATCACCGGCCAGCGTAAAAATCCGGATCGTACTGCGGCAGCGCGGCAGGTTGGCGAAGGAGATGCGTACGCCGGTGGGATCCTGGCGGCTCGCATGCAGAGCCTGGAACTCCGCGAGCGACGCGCGCGTGGCGGGATTCGGATACACGAACGGTCGCGGCTGCTCGCTCGCGGGCAGTTCGTCGCCGATGGCCTCCCGCCGCGGCTGTCCGATCAAGAAGTTCCCGGTCGGTAACGAACCGATCCCTTCGGCCAGGATGCTCTCACCGTCCGGCGACCGGACGTGGTTGATGGCTGTCACCGCATAGAAGTAGATGAAACCGTTGTGCACGTCCTCGTCGCGATACCTGTAGTAGCGAGTCGCGGGTTTCGGCACGCCGACTGTGTCGGACCGGCTGGTGACGGCGAAGAACGTATCGAGCACATCCGGATAACCTTCCCAACGTAGCAGGCTCTCGAGGCCGGGCACGGGCCGACCGCTGTGGTCGCGGAGCGGCGGACGCACGAAGTAATTGTCGGCCGTGTCGGCCCCGACGACCTCCCACATCGCTTCGGCCAGCCCCGCAAACCGGGGGTCGTCGAGACACGCGGGGCGGTACGTGGCCGGCTCGAGGCCGGTGTTCCGCCCGAACATGCGTGGCGCCTCTCCGTCGCCAGGCGTCATGTAGTTGATGACGTCAAACTCGGCGATCATCTGCCAGGCGTCCGCCGAGGGCCCCGTGCGTTCGGATGAGCCGGGAGGCCGCGTCCAGTCGTCCGAACGCCAGATCCGGTAAGCCTCGAAATCTTCGAGTTCGCTCAGGCGGTCGGCCGTCCGCTCGCTACGGTCGTCCCAGTAGACCTCCACCGCTCGGTCACGCGGCACGACCCGCATATCGGCGACCGGCGGCGGCAACGTGCCGCTGCCGAAGGGGATCGTGGCCTCGAGGCCGGACATGCCAGTGCAGGCCAACCTGGCCGCGAGCGAACTCGAAAAGCACGGATTATTAAAATTCCTGTCCCTCGTGCAGTCTACCCCGTAGAACCGCCGGCACTCCTCGCAGTTGTCCATACTGACCCAGAGGCAGTGCTTGTCGAGCTCCGGGTAGTATCGTAGGTTCTCCGGCGAGATCGGGAGCTCAAACAACATGGTCGGGATACAAGCGGGATTCCAGTAGTTCTGAAGACGCCTGTAGATAGGATTCTGCGGCGAATCCCATGGCGTGCCGAAATCCTCGGCGCAAACCAGCGACTCGCCGCCGAATCGTCCGGAACGCGGGTCGCTGTCCGCGTCGTACCAGCGCCCCGAGGCTGTTGGCAGATTCGCGAGCATGGCCAACTGGAGCGCTTGCTCACCCAGCGCCACGGTCATGGTCCCGGTGACGACTACGTGCTGGCCCGGCTCAAGGACCGACCACGGCCCAACGCTCAGAAGCACCAGATAGTCGCCGCTGTGGGCGAACGGCACGTCAGGATCGCGGCGTTTGCGCGCCAGGAAGTTGTAGCGATCGCTGTCGAGCACTGGGGACCACCCGAAGCCGACGCCGTTCACAATACGCATCGCGTTCACGCCGAAGATTTCGGGACGCACCGCGTGGCGGTCGCCGAAGCCGGACCCTTCGAACGTCACGCCGAGCCAGCCAGGCAGAGGGTCAACCGGATCCGCGTCCCGCATCCAGGCGTACTGCAAATCGGCGAAAGTACCCTCGGGACGCCTGATAATTCCCGCGAAGAATCCCGCGACGTCGTTCGCACCGGCGGCCGAGTTGTTGTGGTAGCCGATGTCGCCGTCAACGAGGAACCCCACGTATAGATCCTCGATTGTCTGCGTGCCGACGTTCTTGATGACCCAGTGTAATCCGATCAAGTCCTGCTCGGCGGTGCTATTCCAGGCGCAGGCCGAAAACCGGATCTCCACGTTGAGCGGCCGGTGGTCGGGAAACATTTGCCTGGCCAACGCCGTGTCGTCTCGCATCAGGCAGGTGATCATCTGGGAACCGTACTGGGCGAAATCCTCGTCCACCAGCCCGTCGCCATCATTGTCGTAACCGTCGAGCGGATCCTCATCGATCCGACCGTCGCCGTCATCGTCACCGCCAGGCAGATCTCCCGGCACGCCAGCCGGCGCGGTTTCACGACGCGGCGACACCTGGTAGCCGTCGCGTGCCTCGTATAGCACGTCCTCGGCGTTGGCGCCCGGTAGAAGTTCGTTCTCAGGCTGGCCGGTCGAGACGCTGGCCACGCCGTTCACGCGTCCGCCGATCCAGAGACCGGCGCCGAAGGCATACTCCATGCCGCTGCCACCAGGCCATTGCAGCGACGGCGCATCACTGTAGGTCGCGTGCCGTCCGTAGTGCGAGCCGATCAGACCCCAATTGGTGATGTTGACATGGACGCGGCCGGCGTTGAGCACGTAGGAGCCGTCGACGATCAATGCCTTCTGGGCGCCTAATGCCTTTTCAGGCAAGGGCATACGCGCCCAAGTGGCCGATGTTACGGATGTAACAACGATGAGCAGGACCGGCCAGAATTTCGTCCGCCTCGCGTGCATCAGTTTCGTGGCATCGGCGCGACTGTCGCGCCGGGACAGTAAGTTGCCCGAATCGAGCGGGAACGGTGTAACACGCCACGAGTTTTCTACAGTATACGGTGCAATGAATTTACGGACGTTGCGCCTCGTTGTCGAGCGGCAAGGGTTCACGGAAGCAGCCGTGAACGAGTTCGAGATACTCTACCGCCGGCATGAATCGGCGCTGCCGGTGCACGTGACGCCAGTAAGACAAAGGGCAGGCTTGCGTATCTGCCGGCCGCGATTCGCAACGCGCACCTCATCGAGTTCCGCAAGCGGCGGCGCGACGTCGTGCTCGGCGACGAACGACCGCCAGCTGGCCGCGACCCGCACCCCTCACTCGCCGCTGCTCGCGATCGTGAGCACGGGGCAGGGCGCCGACCGGATCACCTTCTCGGCCACCGACCCGAACAGGAAACGCCGGAACGCCGAGCGACCGCTCGTGGCGATCACGATCATGTCGGCCTCTTCCTCGGCGGCTGTGTCGTTGATCATATCGGCGGGGACGCCCTCGCGCAG
>JAQULN010000203.1 GCA_028718575.1 Candidatus Krumholzibacteriia bacterium
TGGCGGTTTTGCTGGTGATCGTGGTCGCGAGCGGCGCGGTTCTGGTCTTGCCGCGGCTGGGCACCGAGCTAGTACCGCCGCTAGCGCAAGGGTCGCTCACGCTACAACTGGAACTGCCCGAAGGCACGCCGCTGGACCGGACCGCTCGCGCGTGCGGCGCCCTGGAACGGCAACTGGCGGACCTGCCGGCGGTCGCGCGCGTGGCCGCCGCGGTCGGTCTGTGCCGCGAAGCCGGCGGCGGACCGGTCAGGCGCAAGGAGAACCGGGCGGAGATCTACCTGCAGCTCGAAAGCGCCGCCCCGGCGGTCGAAGCGGCGGTCCTCGAGGAGGCTCGCCGGCTGGCGGCTGCTCAGGCGTCGATGCGCCTCGATGTGCGGCGGCCGGCGTTGCTGAATCTGAGCGCGCCGGTCCAGGTGCATGTCTACGGTCACGATCTGGCGGCGCTGCAGCGCGGCTCCACAGCCGTGGCGGCGGCCCTGGCCGAGGTCGCCGGTGTGTGCGACGTGCGGCAGGCGATGATCCCCGGTTCGCCGGAGATCCAGATCAGTCTGGATCGCCACCGGCTCGGGCGGCTGCAACTGGACCAGGACCAGGTCGCGCGGACCGTCCAGACGAAGGTCGGCGGCGTGGTTGCGGGGCGATTCCGCGACGGCGAACGGCACCTGGACATCCGGATCCGCGGGCATAGCGACGAACGGGCGACGCTGGCCTCGGTGCAGGACCTGGTCGTCGCGCAGCGCGGCGAGATCACGATCCCCTTGGCCGCGGTCGCCGGCCTCGCCGAGACGCGAGGCCCCGCGGAGATCCATCGCCTCGGCGGCCGCCGCGCGGCCCTGGTGACGGCCGATCTGCACGGCCGCGACCAGGGTTCGGTCGACCGGGACATTGCGGCGCGCCTGCGCGGACTGACCCTGCCGGCGGGGGTGACGGCGAGCCCCGGCAGCCAGAGCGAAGAGATGCAACGGAGCTACCGCTCTCTGCAGCTGGCGATCCTGCTGGCGGTCTTCCTGGTGTACCTGGTCATGGCGTCGCAGTTCGAATCGATCCTGCACCCGTTGATCATCATGGTCACGGTGCCGCTGGCGCTGGCGGGAGCCGTCTATGCTCTGGCGCTCGCTGGCCGGCCGCTGAGCGTGATCGCAGTGATCGGTGCGGTGATGCTGGCCGGCATCGTGGTGAACAACGGCATCGTGCTGGTAGACCGCATGAACCAGTTACGCCGGCGCGGTCTGGAACTGCACACGGCCGTCCGTCAGGCCGGCCGCGAACGCCTGCGCCCCATTCTGATGACGACCGCCACCACCGTCCTGGGTCTGCTGCCGATGGCGATCGGCTTGGGCGAAGGAGCGGAGCTGCGAGCGCCGCTCGCGGTGACGGTGATCGGGGGTCTACTGCTGGCCACCGGGCTGACTCTGGTTGCGGTGCCGGTGCTCTACACGGTGCTCGCCGGATTGCCGGCAGCGCTCCGGGCGCCATCGCGCCGGGACGTCGCCGTGCCGCGCCCAGCCAGCGGCGAGTTCGCCCCGGAGGCGCCGCGATGGGACTGACGCGCCTGGTATTGCGCCGTCCCGTGACCTTCGCCATGTCCCTGCTCTGCGTGCTGGTGCTGGGCAGTGTGGCCGTGGGCCGTTTGCGCCTGGATTTTCTGCCGCGCGTCGACTTCCCGTTCATAGCGGTCTACATCCCGTATCCGGGTGGTCTGCCCGAAGAGAACGAGCGCCTGATCGTCCGACCGGTCGAGGAAGTTCTGGCCACGCTCGGCGGCGTGCGCGGTCTCAACAGTTACAGCGACCCTGATGCCGTGCAGGTCGGCGTGCAGTTCGCTTGGGGCCGCGACGTCAATGTGCTGCGTCTGGAGGTCAAGGAGAAGCTCGACCAGATCCGCGGGGATCTGCCGGCGGATATCCGGCAGATTCTGATCCTGACCTTCGACTCCAATGATATCCCGATCATCGAAGGTCGCATCGCCGCCGCCGGCCGGGATCTCTCGGCGAGTTGGGATCTTCTCGAACAGCATGTGATTGCTCCGTTGCAGCGTTTGCCCGGGGTCGGCCGGGTCAACATCGACGGCGTCGCGCCGACTCAAGCCTCGGTGTACCTGCGCCTGGACCGCCTGCTCGGGCACGAGGTCGATGTGTCGCAGCTGTTCCGCCGCCTGGAGTCGGCGAGTGTGGAGCTGACTGTGGGCCGGGTCACCGATCGCGGCCTGCGCTACGACCTGCGCTCGGTCAACAACCTGCACGCCGTCGAGGACCTCAGCGACCTGCCCATCGATGACCGAGGCCTGCGCCTGCGGGACGTCGCGGAAGTCGTTTACGGCGTGCCGGCGCAGACCTACGGCCGGCGGCTGAACGGCGAACCGGCGATCGCCTTCTGGATCCAGAAGAGCTCGGGCGCCAATACGGTGGAAGTGTGCCGCGCCATCGAGGCAGAACTCGTCCGGATCAACAACGATCCGGCTCTGGCCGGCATCCACAGCTTCGCGTTTTTCAACCAGGCCGACGAGATCACCGATTCGCTGCGGGGGCTACTGCAGGCTGGGTTGATCGGATCAGGTCTCGCGTTTGTTATCTTGTTGCTCTTCTTGCGCCGGTTGAGCCTAACCCTGGTGACCACGCTTGCGATCCCGCTGTCGATCCTCGGCACGTGCATCTTCCTCTACCTGAGCGGACGCACGCTGAACATCCTGTCGATGATGGGCCTGATGCTCGGTGTCGGCATGTTGGTGGATAACGCCGTGGTCGTATTGGAATCCATTCATCGCCATCTGCACGCCGGCCGCCGGCCGCTCGCGGCGGCGCTGCGTGGAACCCGGGAGGTCGGGCGGGCGGTGGCGGCTTCGACCCTGACCACGATCATCGTCTTTGCGCCCGTCGTTCTGGCCGGCGACGACGAACTGTCCGTGTGGCTCGGTGAAGTCGGCATCACCATCAGCGTGACGTTGCTGGCGTCGCTGCTGCTCAGCTTGACAGTGATTCCGCTGCTGGCGGTCAAGGTTTCCGGCCGGGCGCCGCTCGCCGAACCGCGGTGGCTGATAGGCTTGCGCCGCGGCTATCTGGCGACCCTGCGTTGGACGGCGCTGCGCCATCCGTTGATCACGGTCCTGGTGATCCTGCCGGTGCTGATGACCAGCACGTTGGTGCTGATGGGCAGAACCGGCATGAAGCCCGATCTCTTCGGGGACGAAGGAGTGCGCCGAGACAGCTTCTACATCGGATTTCGCTACACCGATCCGGTCGATCATCGGCTCAGCAGCGCTTACCTCGCCCGGGTCGAAACCTATCTCGAGAGTCGGCGGGAAGAGCTCGGCTTGCGCGACATCTACACGTTCTACGCCGCCGATGCCGGCGGCATTACATTGTTTTTCCGCCAGACCGCGCTGTCGCGCGAGTTCTTGCAGGATCTCCGCCGTGATCTTCGCGCCAACCTGCCCGTGCAGCCGGGTCTGGTGTACCGGCTCGGACGCGAGGACGGAACCGGCAGCGGCGGCCGCAACGTGGCGATTACGCTCTACGGGCGCGAAACCGAAGTGCTGCGGGATCTGTCGCAGGTGGTGGCCCACCGGTTGCGAGCCGTCGATGGCGTACGCGACGTGATCAGCGACGCTGACGCGGGACAAGCCGAGGTGCGCGTTCAGATCGAACCGGCGGCGGCGGCACGGTTCGGTGTCCAGCCGGCGGCGGTCGCCGAGGTCGTCGGACTGACCTATCGCGGCGTGCCGCTGCCGCGCTTGCGTTTGGCCGATCGAGAGGTCGACGCTATCGTTTCGCTGCTGCCGGATGACCGCGAGTCGCTCGAGAATCTCGCCTTGTTGACCGTTGGCGTGCATAACGAGCGGCCGGTCCAGCTAGGGCAGGTCGCGGTATGCGAGTTCGGCGGCGGCCCGCAACGCATCTTCCGCCGCGACCAGCGGTCCGGGCTGACGTTGCGCGCGATGTGCGACGACGAGCAATTCGACCGGCGTTTGCGGCAGGTCCGCGACGTCATGGCGTCGGTCGAGATGCCGTTGGGGTACGGCTGGGATTTCGGCCGCGAGATCCGGCGCGCCGAGCAGCAGCAAACAGAGATGGGTTCGAATATGCTGCTGGCGTTGGCCTGCGTATTCTTCGTGATGGCGAGCCTCTTCGAGTCGTTGACGCTGCCGTTGGTCGTCATCATATGCGTGCCGTTCGCCTCGCTCGGGGTGTTCTGGACGCTGATGGTGTCGCAAACACCGTTCAATCTCATGGCCATGATCGGGATCGTCATATTAATCGGAATAGTCGTGAACAACGGGATCGTGCTGGTCGATCATATCGGACGCCGGCTACGCGGGGGATTGGCGCCGCAGGCGGCCCTCGAAACCGCCTGCGCCGAGCGGCTGCGGCCGATCCTGATGACAGCCGGTACGACGATCCTGGGCCTGTTGCCGCTGGCTCTCTTGCAGGGAACTCACCTATCGGGGTTGGAGTATTACCCCATGGCGCGCGCGATTTGCGGCGGGCTGACCGCCGGGACATTCTTGACGCTGCTTGTTCTACCGGCTTACTATTCGCTCGCCATGCGTTGGCGCAACCGCCTGTGCGGCGAAGGCAGCGTCACCAGCGCGGTCGCCGCGCTGGCTGCGCCGGAATCTTGAGATTGTCGAAAACCCTTTGCCGACTTATGCATATCTTCGCTAGTCTCCTGGCGGCACAGAGGCGAAGATCTCATCGACACCGATTCGTGAATCGGGTCGCTGCAAGGTTGTATTTTTTTTGGCGCTGTTCCGGCGCTTCGATGGAAGTCGGCCGGACCGCATCAGCGTACCGGGCCGCCGCTTGAAATGGCAACGACCGGCCCAGGTTAGGAGCCGAGATGTACAGCCAGAGTCCGCTCGATCGGGTCGCCATCTTCATCGATGGCGAGAACATCCACTACAGCGCCAAGCATTTGAACATGCGGCTTGACTACCTCAAGCTCTGCCGGTTGTTGACCGGGAAACGTCGCCTGTTGCGGGCGTTCTTCTACACCGCGGTCAGTACTCAGAGCGAGGGGAAGATCGATTTCATCAATTTCCTCAAACTCAACGGATTCACCGTCGTCACGCGTGAAGTGCGTTCGTTCGCTGATCCGGAGCAGAGCGGCCGCAGTGTCCGCAGCGCGCTGGACATGGAAATGGCCATGGATGTGATGGAGCTCTGTCCGCACCTGGACACGGTGATCATCTGCAGCGGCGATGGAGATTTCTGCCCCTTGGTCGAGGCCGCCGCGCGGCGCGGCAAGCACGTCGAAGTGTGCGCCCTGCGCGAGATGACGGCGACGGACCTGATTGCCGCCGCCGACGTTTATGTCGATCTGGGCACGTTGCGCGAGGAGATCGCTCTGGACAATGTGCCCCAGCGAGAGATCCGCAACGAAATCGACACCTCCGCCGACGGCTTCGACGATTTCCGCGTGCAGGACACGAACTTCGATTTCTAGTTTCATCGCCTTCGGCGTGCCGATTCCGGTCGGTGCCGACGGAACAGGTGAACGCGGCCGCACTCTTGCAGCGCGGCCGCGTTTGTTTGTCTTGTGGCCTGGCGATCCCGGTTAACTCGCAGCGGACTGGGTCCGCAGCGCGGCAGCCGCCCGGGCGTCCTGGAGTTCCAGGAAACGGCGCAACACGCCCAGATCGCGATGATGCTCCAGATAGGCGGCGCACAGGCCGAGCGCGGCGTCGGGATCGCCGGCGGCCTGTTCGAGCTCGCAGAGGTTCAACACGGCGCTGGGGTAGTTTGGATGCAACTGCAAGGCAGTCAGGAAGTCGCGGCGGGCACTGACGAGGTCGCCGGCCGAGAAGCGCGCCGAACCGAGGTTGTTGAACACCTCGGGGTCGGCGGGGGTCATTTCGGCGACGGACGCGAACTCGACGGCGGCCTGCTGGTACTCGCCCAGAGCGAACTTAGCGACAGCCAGGTTGAAACGGATGTTCGGGTTGTCGGGCAGCAGGTCC
>JAQULN010000204.1 GCA_028718575.1 Candidatus Krumholzibacteriia bacterium
GGCCATACGACCTGGACGCGCGGGCCTTCGACTTCACCTTCGCCGCGCTGAATCTGAATCTGGTCTACCGCTGGGAATATCGCCCGGGTTCGACAGTCTACCTGGTCTGGTCGCACGGGCGCATGAGCTTCGACCGGCGCAACGGCCAAGCCGATCCGGACCGTTTCGACTCATCGCTGCGGCCCGGTCTCTGGTTCGACCAGGAACCCCGCAACACGGTGCTCGTCAAGGCGAGCTACTGGTTCTCGCTCTGAGCTGGCGCAGAGCGAAGCTAGCGCAGCGCGAAACTGGCGTGCACCACCGCGGTGATCTGCTTCTCGATCGACGAATTGTCGTTGATCCCGTAGTCGCTCACCTGCGTACTGTGCCGCGGCGTGACCTGCAACACCCCCATGCGCGCGTCGCGGATCGGACCGAGGCGCGCGCCGGCCGCCGCCGCGACCTTGCCCGCCCGGCGCATAGCGTCTTCGGCGGCCATGGCCTGCACTTCTTCCTTCACCGCGGCGAGGTCGGTGTAGAGATACTCCGGCGCGTTGGTGCGCACCTGCACGCCGGCCGTGACCAGGCCGGCGAGGTCGAGCGAGAGCTGTTTAATGAGCTCCACGTCGCTGTGTTCGATCAAGAACCCCTGGTCGTTCTGGTACCGCAGCACCCGGCCGGTGCGGTTGCCGCGCTCGTCGTACTCGTCCAGGGCCCAGGCATTGGCGGGAAACGTCTCCAGGTTGGCCGCCGTCACGCCACGCGACTCGAGAAAGCGCAGGACCAGCGGGCGCTGCCGTTCGAGATCCTGCCAGGCCGCCTCGGCGGTCGGTCCCTGCCCCTGCAGCCAGAAGCGCAGCAGACCGAGGTCCGAAACGAGGTCGAGTTTGGCCGATCCGGTCACTTTCAAGGTTTGCGCTGCGTTGACGTTGCCACGCCAGGTGTGCGCGAGGATCGCCGTCCCGAGCACGAAACACAGACCGAGCATGGCTGCCGCAACGACTTGGCCTCGCATCGTGGTCATCCTTTGGCTCGGGCGGGTCGCGCCGCAGCGCGCCCGCCGGTCTGATTCGAAATCGGCGGCGCAGCGTCCGGGGACGGGCACAGCCGGCGGAGCAAGGACAGTCTCCGCCGGCGGCTTGTTCCAGACAATAGTTTTGTCGGCCTCGGCGCGGCGAGGCGGGTCCACGACCCGCCGGCGTGGCGTCAAGTGTCCGTCGCGCCGCAGAGAACCCGTTCGTCACCGTCCCGGCGGGTGAAACCGATCGCATCGAGGTGCTCCAGCAACTCGATGATCGCGTTGCGGGGGATGCCCAGCAGCGCCTTGATCTCGGCGGTCGACAGCCGCGTCCGCTGCGCGAACTCGGACGCCAGTCGTGACTGGATCTGCGCGAAGACGGCCGCCGGCATGAATCGGCTGTCGCCGTACTTGACGAGCTTCGCCGCCTTCAACACCCGCAGAAACGCCTCGCGGGTCGTTCGCGGGTTCGCGCCGAGTTGGTTCGCCATGGCGTCGAGGTCGAGCCGGTGGAAGCGCCACTGGTCGACGTAGGCGATCACCGCTTCTTCGAGCCGGCGGAATTCCTCGACCTGTCCGGAGGTCGGCGAAAACCCCGCCAGCCGCACGCCGTCGTGGTTCTCGATGACCAGGCTGCGGTCCTTGCAGGCCGCGAACGCCAGCTCGAACAGTTGGGGATCGATGTTCCGCTTGACGTTGCGCGTCTTGCTCTTGCTGAACCGCTTCTTGATCTCTCCGACCGCCATGCCCGGAGCGTAGGGGTACGCCGCGTGGTATGCGCGGATCACCTCGCAGATCCGGCGCTCGACGTCGTCGAGGTTGGCGGCCAGGAAGTAGGCGCCGTCCTGGAGATCGAGCACCTCGCCGCGCTCGACGAGCCGCTCCAGCGCGGCTTCGATCCGTCCTTCGCGCTGGGACTCGATCTGACGGGCGATCTCCTGCCGCAGTCTCTTCAAGGGCACGGGATGTCGCATCTCCTGCCGCAGCAGGCGCGTGATCTGTTCTTCCAGTTGCGTCGTGTTGGGGGAATTTCGGCTCGGGCGGGCCGGCGGGGTGCGTCCAACAGTCACTCCGGACATATCGTCCTCCTCGGGCCGTCGGCGGCGGCTCCCACCGCCCGGCGCCCGAGAAGGAACGCCGGATCAGACGGGCGGCGGCCTGCGACGGCCAACGGTTTGCGGGGACCTCACAGGCCCCCGGCCCGGCCGTCAGGTCAGGCGCAAGTAGTCGATGTGGAACGAGCGCGTCATCACGATCTCCACTGGGTTGTCGTGGCCTCCATGGCCACGCTATCGAAGATAAGCCGCGGCGAGAGGACGATCAACAACGGCGCGGGTCAGCCGAGGCGGAAGTAGAGGTGCGCCGCCTGGTAGACCGCATAGAGGGAGCCCGCGAGGATGACCCGGCGGTTCGAGAGCACCCGCCACGCCGCCTGGCCGAGCCGGTTGAGCGGGTGATCGCGGGGCAGGTCGGCAATCGGGCCGGGACGGCGGGATTCCCATTCATCGAGGCCCCAGCGCAGCCGGGGATCGTGCGGGTCGCGCCGGCGCCCTTCCTCGAGGTAGCGGTACCCCTCCTCCAGGCGCGACCCGAGCAGATGCACGTAACCCAGAGCGAACCAGCCGCAACCGCGCCGGGGAGCAAGTTGTCGGGCGCGCTCGGCCAGTTTGGCGGCGGTCGCAAGCTGGCCGCGGCCCGCCGCCACGCAAACGGCCAGGCTCGCAAGCGGTTCGGGGTCGCGGGGATCTTCCTTGACCAGGCGGGTCAGGATCGGCTCGGCGAGGTCGTATTCCTGCTCCTCCAGCAGCCGGTTGGCCTCGCGCAGCCGTCCGTTCGCGGCGGCGGGGTTGTCAGATCCCACCTGCAGGAGCTGCCCTGGCGCTCGCGGCCCGGTACGGCGGTCTGCGAGGTCAGCCGGCATGTTGCAACTCCGTGATCGTAACCCGGAATGACCGGATGGTCTGCGTGATTCCTTTAACACCCTCGAACGCCTTGTCCTTGGCGAAACGCGCGGGATGCTTAGCGACCTTGTTGCAACCGGAAGGCCGTTGGCAGCGACCGGGAGGCTTTGCCGCCATTCCCGCCGGCACGCCAAGCGCCACCTGCCACCTGCTCTCCGGAGCACGGCCGTCGCATCGACAAGACCTTTGTGACATTTTGCCGGCTGCCGGTGTCCAACACATCGCAGAGGTATTCGTGATCGGTCGAAACGAGACGGGTTCGGCCCTCGTATAGGGCTTATTGTACCAACAATCGGGGAACGATTGATCGTGGTCAGAAAGCTCGTGAACGCATTCGCCGGACTTCGCGCGTCGCCCGCGCCAAGCGTCGATCGCGCCATGACCGCCAGCCGGTCGGTATCCGACGCCTGGTGCCGAACCGCCCTGAACGACCGTTACGCGCGTGGCATGCAACGTGGTTTGGACGTCGCGATCGCCGGCGCGGCGTTGAGCTTCTTCGCGTTGTTGCTGCCGCTGCTCGCGCTGGCGATCAAGCTCGATTCGCGCGGTCCCGTGTTCTATTCCCAGACCCGCATCGGCCTGAACCGACGGCGCAGCAAACAGGCACATTCGGTTCCGGATCGGCGCAAGACGCTGATCCCGGGCCGGCCGTTCCGCGTCTGGAAGCTGCGCACCATGGTCTGTGACGCCGAGCGGAATGGTCCGCGCTGGGCCGTGCGCAACGACGACCGTGTGACACGCACGGGTCGCTTTCTGCGGCGCAGCCGCCTGGACGAGGTGCCTCAGTTCTGGAATGTGCTGTGCGGCGAGATGAGCGTGGTTGGACCGCGACCCGAACGGCTCTGCTTCATCAACCAGTTCGAACAGGACGTCCCGTTCTATCGCGAGCGCCTGCTGGTGCGGCCTGGCATCACCGGGCTGGCGCAGATCGAAAACGGGTACGACTGCGATCTCGAGTCGGTGCGCCGCAAGGTCGCGCTCGATCGCCGATACATCCGCGAGATCGGACTCTGGACCGACGTGCGCATACTGGCGCGAACCGTCCGGGTCGTCTTGCGAGGCAGCGGCGCGCACTGACCGCGCCGCCGGTTGCGCTCACCGCACCAGAACCAACCGCCCGACCGCGCTTGTTCCGCCGCTGCGCAGCAGGCTGAAGTATACCCCCGCTGCCACGTCGCGACCCTGCTGATCCCGTCCGTCCCAGTTCACGCTATAGAGCCCGGGCGCCTGCGCAGGCTCGTCCACGAGCCTGCGCACAAAGCGTCCCGCGGCATCGAAGATGCGCAGGCTGACCGCGCTCGTGGCCGCCAACTCGTACGCAAGGGTGGTGCGTGGGTTGAACGGGTTGGGCGCGTTGGGTAACAGGCGCGGGAGCCTTGCCGCGGCGAGCGGCACCGCGGTGACGGGCGCGCAGGCCGCCTCGGCGTCGACACGCCCGTGGCCGTAGACGTTGTTGGGCACAGCGTCGCCGTCGCCGCACTCGTCGCTCACAAGCGAGGCGGCCGTGGCGTTCAAACGGTCCTCGATGGCGTCCGGGTTGCCGGCCAGTGCGGGATCGGCGGTCACCGCCAACGCCACGACGCCCGCGACATGAGCGACCGCCATGGCGGTGCCGCTCCAGTAGGCGTAGTCGCCGTCCGGCAGGCTCGAGAGGATATTTACTCCTGGAGCGGTGAGGTCGGGCTTGACGAGCGTGCCCTGCGGCGAGGACACGGGGCCGCGGCTCGTAAACGGCGCGATCACGTCGCCCACTCCGGTTGCGCCGACGGTGTAGGCCTCGTCGTAGCAGGCCGGCGTGTCCACGATGCTGCCGCAGCCGGGCCCGTCGTTGCCGCCCGTCGCGACGACCACGATACCGGCGGCCCGGACCGCCGCGATCGCCGGCCACAGCGTCGCCCACGCGCAACCCATCGCGGGCGGGCATTGCCACGCGGTCGTGATCACATCCGGCGCGCGGTCGGGATCGCCGGCGCCGCCGCCGACCGGCGTCGGCGCGAGCATCCACTCGAACCCCTCATAGAGCATCGACGGCGAACTCCAGCCGCCGGCGATGCAGCGGCAGGCGATCCAGCGCGCGCCCGGGGCGACGCCGATCGCCATGCCCTGGCCGTCGTCGCCGACGACCGTGCCGAGGATATGGGTGCCGTGTCCATTGTCGTCGCAGGGTACCGGCGAATCGCTGCCGCAGACGCCGCCGCCGGTGTGCGCGGCGTCGTGCCAGTTGTAGTCGTGATCCGCGGCGGCCCCGTTCCACCCGCGGTACTGGTTGCGCAGCGCCGGATGCTCCCAGTCGCAGCCCGTGTCGAGGATCCCGACAACGCAGCTTTGACCCGTGTTGCCGGTCGTCCAGACCTGCGGCGCGCCGATCTGGTCCAGGTTCCACGGCAAATCGCGGGCGCCGGCGGCCGGTGCGACAAACGGGAGCGCCGTTTCCGGCGGCGCCAGCGGCGTGAGCGGATCGAGCGCGATGCGCGCGACGTCCGCGCGCGCGGCGAGCTGCGCCAGAAGGGCAGCGTCGGCCTGCGGCACCGCGAACGCGTTGACAACCCAGAATGCGCGATAAGGAGCGCCAGCAGCGTCGAGCGCATCGCGCAGGCCGGGCTGCGTGCGTTCGGCCACCTCGCGCAGCGCGTCGTAAACGGCGCGGCCGCGGGTCCGGCGATCGGCGAGGTCTCGCGCCCGACCCAGGTCCGCCTGCTCGGCCAGGTACACGATCACGTCGGCCGTGGCAGCCTGCGCCACAGTGAGAGCCTGCGGGTCGATCTTCGCGCACCAAGCGTCCGCCGCTTCGGCAAGCGCGTTCGCGAGAACGGTCGTGAGAACAAGGACAAGAACGGAGATGCCGGCCGGGCGATGGCGCATGGCGCGAGCCTCCGTGGTTGGTGGTTGGAAAATTATACTACATTGTCAAGTATTGAATGACACGATATAATCAATTCCGATGTGCACGGCGGGTTGTGAGGG
>JAQULN010000205.1 GCA_028718575.1 Candidatus Krumholzibacteriia bacterium
TTCCTGGAACGTGTCGTGATCGAAGAGCAACGCGAGCCGTTCGCGCGCCGTCAGCTTGCCCTTCTCGTGCTGCGTGGCGATCCGCCGCTCGCCGCCGCCCTTGTAGAGGCGGTCCTTCTCTTTCTGGAGTCGTTCGATCTTGTCGGAAGCCATGGACGAGAATCTCCTCTCGGCCGACCGTAGGCGTATCCCTGGTCTGGCCAGGATATGGTGCATCGCGACCGCGTTGTCAAACATTCGGTCGCATCGCGGAGAAAATAACGCCAACCTCTTCCAGCCGGTCATAGAACGGTCCGCGCGAAGGTCGGCGTCTAATAGCGGACATAAATTATCTACTAATTGCCGCGACGGGAACCAACCTGATTCCCAGGGCGGACCACCGCTGCGTACGGTTCGTTGCGGATCCACCGCGAGGGTGCAGAAGCAACGCCCCGACTACCGCAAGTTGTCCGGATTCAGGCCCGCCAGCTCCGGCAGCACGAACAGGCCGTCCTTGCGGATCAAAACGCCGTCGAAGTGGATTTCGCCGCCGCCCCACTGCGGCGTCTGGATGCAAACGATATCCCAGTGCAGCGCCGATTTGTTGCCGTTGTTGGCCGTCGCGTACGCGTTGCCCGGCGTCAAATGGAAGCTGCCGCCGATCTTTTCGTCGAACAACGTGTCGAGCATCGGTTTGGTGATGTACGGATTGACACCGAACGCGAACTCGCCGAAGTAGCGGGCCCCTTCGTCGACATCCAGGAACTCGTTCAGTTTGCCCTCATCCCCCTCGCAGGTGGCCTGCGTGATCTTGCCGGCGGTGACCTCGAAACGGATGTTCCGTAACTTCACGCCGCTGCGCATGGTGGCGGTATTGTAGGTGATCACGCCGTTCATGCTGTCGCGCACCGGCGCGGTGTATACTTCTCCGTCGGGGATGTTCCGTCCCCCGTCGCACTTGACCGCGCCGATCCCCTTGATGCTGAACGCCAGGTCGGTGCCGGGCCCGGTGATCCGTACCTGGTCTGTGCGCGTGATCAGATCCGCCAGGGGATCCATGGCGCGGGACATCTTCGCGTAGTCCAGGCAACAGACGTCGTAGTAGAAATCGGCGAAGGTCTCGGTCGGCTGTTCCGCGAGCTGTGCCATAGCCGGGTTGGGATAGCGCAGCACGCACCATTTCTTCTTGAGCCGCACCGGAATGTGTACTTCGTCCCAGTAGGCCTGATCGTGCCACTTCATGCGCTCGGCGGTCACGTCGGCCAAGTCGAACGGGTTCGTCGAACCCCGCACCGCGATATAGGCGTCGACCGCTTCCATGATCGGCCGGTGAAATTTGCCCCAGGCCTGGAACTGTTCCTGGCTGGCATGGCGAATGAACTGGCGGCTGAGTTCCTCGTCGTTGTAGTACCAGAAAGGAACGCCGCCGGCTTCCGTGGCGGCTTTGATCAACGCCTTGCCGAGGTCCAGCGCGTGCAGACCCTTCAACTCGCAATAGACCTTCTCGCCCGGCTGCAGCTTGACGCTGTAGCTGATGAGTTGCTTGGCTAGCTTGTGGTTGCGGGGATCCATGAACGCCTCCTCGTTGGTCTTGAGAACTCGTTGACCCGAAGATAACCGAGGCGCCCGGCGGGAGGCAACCGGCGATCGCCGCCGCAGCGGGCGGCCGCCGCCGCGCACTTGCCACGGCAGCTCGCAACCGCACCTCCGGCACGGGTCGACTTGCTTGTCCGGCAGCCAGCGATTTTCTTACCGCCGACAGGCAACCCTAGCCCAAGGAACCGAGATGAACGGACTGCCCGCCGGCACGGCCGGCTACATCGACCACATTGGCATCGCCGTCGCGGATCTGGACAGCGCGCTGCTGCTCTACCGTGACCTCATGGGCCTGGAGCTGGAACACATCGAGGAAATCGCCAGCGAGCAGGTTCGCGTCGCCATGCTCAAGCTGGATCGCCGCGGCAGCGCCGGCCACATCGAGTTGTTGGCGCCGCTCAGCGATGACTGCAATATCGCCAGGTTCATCGCCAAAAAGGGGCCGGGTCTGCATCATATCGCGTTCGCGGCGGACGACGTCGCCACGGTGATGCAACGCTGCCGCGAAGCCGGCCTGCAACTGCTCGATGAGAAACCCCGGATCGGCGCCGGCGGTAAACAGATCGTTTTCCTGCACCCGCGCGGCACCGGCGGCGTCCTGATGGAGATCTGCGGCGGCGGCGCCCATTGAGCGGCGATTGTTGGCGCCCATGAGCTCCGGCTGCGACGCTTCCCCCGTGGGTGAGCGCACGCGATACCGTCGTCAACTGCCCGTGGACGCATAGCGCCGCAGGCCCGCCCGCCACACGCCGTAGGCCAGCGCCGCGACCAGCAGCGCGACCAGCGGCGTCGCCAGCGCCCAGCGCCGCAGCTCTGCGCCCCCGATATACCAGAGCGACGGCATGTAGGCCACCCACGCGAACGGCAACACGAACGTCAGGATGAGGCGCACGCCGTATCCGTAGATCGTCAACGGATAGCGCGCGAACCGAATTACGTTGTAGACCGGCGGCGCCAGACCGAGGCGATCTTCGTGCCAGAACGATACCGCGGCGAGACTCAAGAACACCGCCGTGTAGATGCTCGCCGCCGCGGGCACCAGCACCAGCAACAGAACCATATCCAGCACGACAGGGCGCAGTCCCAAGGCCAGGCCGGCCCAGATCATGATCCCGCAGCCCAGGATCATCTCGTTCAGGCCGGAGATGTTGAACGACTCGCAGAGCACTTGCGCGAGCGGATTGACCGGGCGCAGCAGCACGCGATCGAGATGGCCGTCGGCGATGTAGTGGGAAGCGAATCCGTAGAGGTTGACGCTGATCAAGTTGAACAGTCCCAGCGGCAGCAGGCTGAACCCGTAGATGAACAGTACCTGCTCGAAACTCCAGCCGCGCAGGGACGGCACCTTGCTGAAGAGCACCGACAAGGTGGCGAGTTGGATGCCGATGGCGAAGAGATTCGCCGCGAGGTCGACCAGAAAATCCGCCCGGTAGGCCATTCGCATCTTCAGAAACTGAGCGAAGTATGCCCCGATGATCCCGATCTGACGGCGGGCGCGGGCCAGCCGGGAACGAGGCGCGCCGGCGGTCAGATACGGAGCGGGCGCAACGCTCGTCATGGCGCCGCCTCCGCGTCCGCCCATTGGCGCCAGGCGAGCGGTAGCCGGTCGAGCGCCGTCACGCGATAATGCGGACGCCAGCGCTCGCGGTAACGGCTGCTGTGATGCACGGCTGGCCAACCTCCTGTCACCCGGGCCGTCAGATCTTGGACGGCCTCGTTGTGGTAGTAATCACACCACAATGCAGTGTCGGCGACGACCGCTTGCCAGAGCGACGCCAATCGCTCTGTTTCGCCCGCCCAACCGGAAGCAGTCGCGACAAATCCCCCGAGCAACGTGTCCACGACCGAGGTGACGGTCGCCGCCGAATCGACACCGGCGACGGGCGACGAAACCGGCCAGACGTAGCGGCCCAGGCGCACCAGGTCGACCCGCACGAGTCCGCTGTCCGGCCGCAGCGGTACGACGAGCGGCGGCCGGCCGGCCGCCGGCAACGCCGCGGCGACAATCCATTCCGCGCGCAAACGCTCGCGCAACACCGACGGATCGCCGGCTGCGTGCGCCGGTCCCAGCACACCCTGATGTAGAAATTTGTAGAGGTCCTGCGGCTCTGACTCGGCGCCGGTCTGTGCCAGTTCCGCCACCAGCAGCGGGCGCCAGCGGGCGTAGTCGGCAGCCGCCGGCGGCAAGACGACGCCGGACCAGACCGCCAGACAGCACAACAGGACCAGCACCGACACGGTCAGCCTCCCTGCAGGGTCACGGCGCGCACGGCGCGGGCCCAGAGCCAGCGACCGACCAGGAACAGACCCACAGCCCACGCGGCCTGCACCAGCACCGCCGAGTACAAGTCCGCACCCAGGCGCTTGCCCAGGTAGATCGTCACCGGTACGTAGGTCAAGCCTTGAAAAGGCAGCCAGGCGACGACGGTCTGGAACCATGCCGGGAAGAAACTGAACGGGATCAACACCCCCGACAGGAAATCCAGACTGATGTGCTTGGCCCGAATCACACCGTCGATGTTCTTCAGGTAGAAAGCCAGGCAGCCGATCAGAAAATTCAACTGGCTGTTGATGACCAGCGCCAGCACGAAGCTCAACAACGTCCAACCGATGAGGTATGAATGCGGCGGACCGCCGATGCCAAAGACCGGCACCACCACCACCATGATCGGCAGGGTGAACAGCAGCAGGCGGAACGCCGCCTCGCCGGCTGCTTCGAACATCATCACGGTTTGGACGTGGAAAGGCTTGATCAGCTGCATGGCGATCTCGCCCTGCTGGATCTGATGCGAGAGGGTGCGATCGATATTGTTGAACGTGAAGCTGCGACCGATCCAGGCGATGGCGACGTAGGTGATCATCTCCGCCAGTTCGAGCCCGCCGATCCGTACGTCCGCCAACGGCTCGGGCCGGCTCGCGAACAGCGCCCGGTACAGGTAGGCGTGGCCGGCGACGAAGATGGTGTAGCTGACCACGCCGGTATAGTAACGCAGCCGAAAAGCGAGAAACTTCAGGAAGGCCAGCCGCACAAAGGATAGATAGAGGCGCAGGCTGCCGCGGCGATCGCGGCGCCAGGGCGCCAGCACCGCTGCCGCCGGGCCGCCGCCCGCCGCCGCGCCAACCGCCGCTACCGTGGGGATGCGTTCATTCAACCGCGGTCTCCTTCACCGGCAAGATCAAACCGTCGCGATAGATGCGGCGGACCACGTCTTCGATGGCCGGCTCGTTCAACGCCATGTCGCGGACCCGGTGCGCCGCGAGGACGCGGGCCAGGATCACCGCAGCGTTCGTCTCGGCGCGCGAGAAGGTGGCGCAATGGCGGTGCGTGGGGACTTCCGGCCGCGTGCCGTCGCCGTCCCAGTTGACGGGTAGGTCGGCGGTCAAGGCGGCGAGTTGCTGACCCGGTACGGGCTCGGCCAGGTCCACGCACAGCCGCAGGCGATGCCCTGGGCCTCGGCGCAGATCGGCCAACAGGCCGTCGTAGAGCACCTTGCCGTGGTCGATGATGATCACGCGCCGACAGAGCTGCTCGATGTCCCGGAGGTCGTGCGTGGTCAGGATCACCGTCACGTTGAGCTGATCGCGCGCTTCGCGCAGAAACGCGCGCACGTTTTCCTTGGCGACCACGTCCAGTCCGATAGTCGGTTCGTCCAGGAACAGCAAGCGCGGCGCGTGGAGCAGCGCAGCCGCCAGATCGCAGCGCATGCGCTGGCCGAGGCTGAGCTTGCGCACCGGTTGGTGCAGAAACTCCTGCAAGCCGAGCAGTTCGTTGAAAAAGTCAAGGCGCTGCCGGTAGTCAGCTTCGGGCACCTCATAGATCTTCTGCAGCAGCCGCAGGCTCTCGACCACGGCGAGGTCCCACCAGAGCTGCGTGCGCTGGCCGAATACCACCCCGACGTGCCGTGTGTAGCTCTGCCGCTGGCGATAAGGGATCAAGCCGCCGACGCGGACCTCGCCGGCCGTCGGCGTCAAGATGCCGGTCAACATCTTGATCGTGGTGCTCTTGCCGGCGCCGTTGGCGCCGATATAACCCACCATCTCCCCCGCCGCGATCGTAAACGAGACCGCGTCGACGGCGCGCAACACCCTTTTGCGCGGCCGCACGAGGTCGACCAAGCCGCCCAAGACGCCCTCGCGGCGTTGGGTCAGGCGGTAATCCTTGGTCAACCGATCGACCGTGATCAGCGGCGTCATCTCAATCCTTGTCCGGCGGCGATTCGCCTCCATCGATTGGTCCGGCGGCCGGTCCGGCGGCCGGTCCGGCGGCAGGAGCCAGGCGCGCCACCAGTTCGCGGACCTCGACATCGGTTCGCTCCAGCCGCGCGCGGCAGGCGGCGATGAGTTC
>JAQULN010000206.1 GCA_028718575.1 Candidatus Krumholzibacteriia bacterium
TCTTTGAGCTTGCTGCGGCGCACCGGCGGCGCACCGGCCGCGCGCCGTTGCAGCATTTGCGCGGCGGCGCCGTCGCGGCGGCGGCCGCGGCCGGCCCGGCTGCCTTCGCCTGCGGCGCCGGCCGCAAGGCGAGCTTCGTGGTAGACACCGACGGCTCGGTCCACGGTTGTTCCTATCTCGTGCGGGCGCGGCGTTCGCGCTTGACCCGCGCCGCGCGCCGACTCGCGGCGGGGCTCACCTATGGCCACGTCGCCGATCCCGATTTCGCCGCGCGGTGGCGCGAACCCGCGGCGGCGTCGTCTCCGGCCGACGTGCTGCGTCGCACCGAACGGATGGGCGAGGGACGGCCCTGCGCCGGGTGCGCGTTGGACGACGCCTGCTCGGTCTGTCCTGTGGCGGGAGCCGTGCCTGGCGTTGTTCCCGACGCCCACTGTCTGTTCGCGCGTCTGGCCCACCGCGACAGTATTCGCTTCCAGGAACGCGGTCCTTTGGCCGACTTGCTGCGGGCCGGCGGTCTGCGCGACGACGCGTTGCGGCAGGTCGCGAGCTGGATCGCGTGCGCGCGATCGTAATGGCCCTGCGCGCGGGCTGTGGCCGATTTATCATTTGGCCGCGACCGGCACCCGGTGTAAGGTCGGTCGTGAGACCTTGCGCAGCGGTACGCCGGCGCGGCTCGCCGCCACGGCGCCGTTTTTCGCCACCTTCGTAGAGGAGCCAGCCATGCCCCTTGTCCCGATGCGGATCCTGCTGGACCACGCCGCCGAGCACGGCTACGGCGTGGGCGCGTTCAACGTCAACAACATGGAACAGATCCAGGCCATTATGACCGCTGCCGCCAAGACCAACAGCCCGGTCATCGTACAGGCCAGCCGCGGCGCGCGGTCCTACTCGAACGACAACTACCTGCGCCACCTCATGCTGGCCGCCGCCGAACTGAACCCGCAGATCCCGATCGTCATGCATCTGGACCACGGCAACAGCCCGGCCACCTGCTACAGCGCCATCCAGCAGGGCTTCACGTCGGTGATGATGGACGGCTCGCTGCAGGAGGACGGCAAGACGCCCGCGAGCTACGACTATAACGTCGCGGCGACCCGCAAGGTGGTCGAGGTTGCCCACACGCTGGGCATCACCGTCGAAGCCGTACTCGGCTGCCTGGGCGGCATCGAGGACGGTCACGGCGCCGGCCTCTCGGGCGACGAGGCGCTGGCCCACCTGACCGATCCCGACCAGGCCGGCGATTTCGTGGCGGCCACCGGCTGCGACGCGCTCGCCGTGGCGATCGGCACGAGCCACGGCGCCTACAAGTTCAAGAAGAAGCCGACGGGGGATGTCCTGAAGATGGACGTGATCGAGAAGATCCACCGCAAGCTGCCGAACTGCCACCTGGTGATGCATGGCTCCAGCTCGGTGCCCAAGACGCTGGTCGATATCATCAACAAGTACGGCGGCGACATCAAGGAGACCTACGGCGTGCCGGTCGAGGAGATCCAGCGCGGCATCAAGCACGGCGTGCGCAAGATCAACGTGGACACTGACAACCGCCTCGCCATCACCGGCGCGATCCGTAAGGTCTTCAGCGAAACGCCGGGCAAGTTCGATCCGCGCGATTACCTCAAACCGGCGCGCGCGGCGATGGCCTTGGTCGTCGAGGAACGCATGATCGCCTTCGGCCAGGCAGGCTGGGCCGACAAGATCAAGTGCGTCAGCCTGACCGACATGGCGGCGCGCTACGCCTAGCCGGAGCGATCGCGGTTGTCTTTGTGAGATCGCAGGCGCTAATTTGCGCGCCGATATCCCGCGCCGACCGGCGGCCGCCAAGGGCAGGCTGCCGGTCGGTCGTATCAGCCTGGACGCTATGGACCGCCGTCGCCGCGGAGGCAACGCGATGCTTGGCGAATTGAAATCCATCCTCGGACGCGAACTGGCATCCCTGCGCGAGCAGGGGTTGTACAAGGAAGAACGCGTCCTGCAGAGCCCGCAGGGAGCCGTCGTCACCGTGGGCGGGCGCGAGGTGCTCAATTTCTGCGCCAACAACTACCTGGGACTGGCCGCCGACCCGCGGGTGGTCGCCGCGGCGCGGCGCACGCTCGAGCGCTGGGCGTACGGACTCAGTTCGGTCCGCTTCATCTGCGGCACCACCGAGCTACACACCCGGCTCGAGCGCGAACTGGCCGACTTCCTCGGACTCGAAGACGCGGTCCTCTACGCCGCCTGCTTCGACGCCAACGGCGGCGTGTTCGAGCCGTTGCTGGGCGAGGACTGCGCCATCATCACCGACCAGCTCAACCACGCCTCGATCATCGACGGCGTGCGGCTCAGCAAGGCCCAGCGCTTCATCTATCGCCACTCCGACATGGAATCGCTCGCCAAGCGGCTGCAGGAGGCGGGCGAGTTGCGCGTGCGCCTGATCGTCACGGACGGCGTTTTTTCGATGGACGGCGACTTCGCGCGCCTGCCGGAGATCTGCGACCTGGCGGAACAGCACGCGGCGCTGGTGCTCGTGGACGAGAGCCACGCCACGGGGTTCACCGGTCCGACCGGCCGCGGCACCCACGAGAAGTTCGGCGTCATGGACCGCGTCGATCTGATCACGACTACGCTCGGCAAGGCTCTCGGCGGCGGCCTCGGCGGCGCCATCGCCGGCCCGCACGAACTCATCGCCTGGCTGCGCCAGAAATCGCGGCCCTACCTGTTCAGCAACTCGCTGCCGCCGGTGGTCTGCGGCGCCACCCTCGAGGTCCTGCGCATCCTGCGCGAAGATCCGTTGCCGCTGCAGACGCTCGACGCCAATCAGCGGCGCCTGCGCCAAGGTCTGATCGAGCTGGGATTCGACATCGATCCGGGCGACCATCCGATCGTGCCGGTGCACTTCCGGCGCTTCGCAACCGATGCGATCATGGCCCAGAACATGAGTCGCGACCTCCTGCTGGCGGGCATCTACTGCATCGGCTTCAGCTACCCGGTGGTGCCGCCCGGCCAGGCGCGCATTCGCCTGCAGGCGTCCGCCGCGCATACGCCGGAGCATATCGATCGCCTGCTCGCCGCGTTCGCCAAGGTCGGACGCAAGCACGGAGCGATCTGACAGGGCATGACGACCCTCGAGGGCATCTTCGCCAAGCCGCGCCTCGCGCAACGCGACCTCGCGCGGCTGCTCGCGCTCGACGATCCCGCCGAGCTGCAGCAGCTCTACGCGGCCGCGTACGCGGTCAAGGTACGCGAGCTGGGCAAGGTGGTGCACCTGCGCGGCCTCATCGAAGTGAGCAACCTCTGCGTTCGCAACTGCCTCTACTGCGGCATCCGCCGGGGACACGCGACGGTCGAACGCTACACGATCCCCGAGGACGAAGTCCTCGCCGCGGCCGCGTGGGTTTGGCAGGAGGGCCTGGGCTCGGTCGTGCTGCAAAGCGGCGAGCGCACCGACGAGGCGTTCCTCGCTTACGTCGAGCGGCTGCTTGGCGGCATGCGCGACCTCTCTCAGGCCGGCCTGGGCGTGACGCTCTCGCTGGGCGAGCAGACCGAGGCCACGTACCGGCGCTGGCGGCGCGCAGGAGCGCACCGTTATCTGCTGCGCCTCGAGACCGCGAACCCCGAGATCTTCGCCGCCATTCATCCGCCCGGCCAGAACCTGGCGAGCCGACTCGCCTGCCTCGCGAGCCTGCGCCGCTGCGGCTACCAGGTCGGCACCGGCGTCATGATCGGTCTGCCCGGCCAGACCGCGCGAGACCTCGCCCGCGACGTGCTCATGATGCGCGACCTTGACGTCGACATGGTGGGCATGGGCCCGTTCATCCCCTGCGCGCAGACGCCGCTCGCCGACAGTCTCGGCGATTTCGACGCGCGGCGCGCGGCGCAGCTCGAGTTGGGCTTGAAGATGATCGCCTGCGTGCGCCTGGTGATGCCTGACATAAACATCGCTGCTTCGACCGCTCTGCAGGCCCTGGCGCCTGACGGTCGCGAGCGCGGCTTGCTGGCCGGCGCCAACATCCTGATGCCCAACGTCACCGATCCGCGCTACCGGCGTGGCTATCAGCTCTACGACGGCAAGCCGGGCCTCGACGAGACCTCGCGCGAGAGCCGCGACCGCCTCGCCGCCGCTGTTGCCCGCGCCGGCGAGCGCGTCGCGCTCGCCGAGCGTGGCGACAGCCTCCGGTTCCGGCGCCGGGGCGCCTGAGAAGTCCCGGTCAGAATCTTGTCGGAACTGCTGGCGCCGCCTTGCCGAGCGCCGCCGGTCGTTATACCTTCCCGCCGGGCACTCAGCAGAGGAACCTGGCACCGAGGTTGGCCGCGGCCAACCTCGCTGTTGTCTGACCAGCAGCTCCTTGCGGCGGCCGTGCTCCCGCCACCAGGCCGCCTCGGCGGCCGCAACGCCCGCTGCGCGGCGGCGGGCCAGACCGGGACGACGATGATGACGAGCGATCTGAGCAGGGTCCGCAACATCGGGATCAGCGCCCACATCGATTCGGGCAAGACCACGCTGACCGAGCGGATCCTTTTCTACACCGGCCGCATTCGGACCATCCACGAGGTCAAGGGAAAGGACGGCGTCGGCGCCACGATGGACTCCATGGATCTCGAGCGCGAGCGCGGGATCACTATCCAGTCGGCGGCGACCAACTGCGAGTGGGCCGGCTATACGATCAACCTGATCGACACGCCCGGGCACGTCGATTTCACGATCGAGGTCGAGCGCGCGCTGCGGGTGCTCGACGGCGCCATCCTGGTGCTGTGCGCAGTGGCCGGCGTCCAGTCCCAGTCGATCACGGTCGATCGGCAGATGAAGCGCTACGGCGTGCCGCGGCTCGCCTTCGTCAACAAATGCGATCGCTCCGGCGCCAGCCCTCTGCGGGTAACCGACCAACTGCGGGAGAAGCTGGGCCACAACGCGGTGCTGCTGCAGCTGCCGCTCGGCCTGGAAGCCGCCCACCAGGGCGTGATCGACCTGGTGAACATGCAAGCGGCGACGTTCACCGGTCCGCACGGCGAGACGATTAGCTGGAGCGAGATCCCGGCCCACCTGCAGGTGGAGGCGCAAGCGCGCCGGGAACTGCTGCTCGACGCCGTCAGCATGTTCAGCGACGAGCTGACCGAGGCGATCTTCGCCGACGTGGTCACACCCGAACTGATCCACACCGCGATCCGCCGGGGCGTCCTCGCCAACGCGCTGACGCCGGTTCTGCTGGGCAGCGCCTACAAGAACAAGGGCGTCCAACTGCTTCTGGACGCGGTCGTCCGCTATCTGCCCGATCCAACCCAGGTGGCCAACATCGCGCTGGAGATCGGCCGCGACGGCAGCGAGCGCAGTTTCGCCTTGGCCAACGATCCGGCCAACGACCTCGTGGCCCACGCGTTCAAGCTGGAGGACGGACCCTACGGCCAGCTCACTTACATCCGCCTGTACGATGGTGAGATCCGCAAGGGAAGCGAGATCACGAACACCCGCACCGGCAAGAAGGTCAAGGTGGGGCGCCTGGGCCGCATGCACGCCGACCAGATGGAGGATATCGAGTCGGCGCGCGCCGGGGACATCGTCGCATTGTTCGGCATCGATTGCGCCAGCGGCGACACGTTCACCGGCGGCCGGCAGATCTCCCTGACCAGCATGCACGTGCCGGAGCCGGTGGTCTCGCTGGCGATCGCGCCGGCCGACAACAAGTCGCAGGCCAAGCTGGCCAAGGCGCTGCACCGTTTCACGCGCGAGGATCCCACTTTCCTGACCGCCGTCGACCCCGAAACGGGCGACACGCTGATCCGCGGGATGGGCGAGCTGCACCTGGAGGTCTACGTCGAGCGCATGCGCCGCGAATTCGGCGTCGCCGTCGCGACGGGCCAGCCGAAGGTCGCGTATCGCGAAACGCTGACCCGCACGGTGGGGTT
>JAQULN010000207.1 GCA_028718575.1 Candidatus Krumholzibacteriia bacterium
GGACCAGTCGTATCTCGGTGCGCGGGTTGAACGGGTTGGGAGCGGCGTGCACGGCCAGCGGAATCCAGCGCGCCGGCACCGCGGTGGATTCGAGCGCGGCCAGCGCAGCCTGGGCGTTCACCTTGACGCCCAGCGGCTGGTCATAAACTACAGTTTGGCCTGTATCCAGGAGAAGCTGGCGCACCGCGGCCGGGCCCAGTTGCGGCGCCCGGCAGCGGACCAGCCCGCAGACGCCGGCGACCAGCGGACACGCCATGCTCGTACCGTCGGCGTACATGTACGGATTGCTGCCGTCCCAGCTGTAAAGCAGCATGTACAACCACTGGGTCAGCAGGTCCCAACTGTAATTCGTCTGGATGGTCGCCCAGATCTGGCTGCCGGGGGCGTTGACCGTCACCCAGTGGCCGTAGGTGGAGTAACTGGCGCGCTGTCCGCTTGCGTCGGTGGCGCCGACCGAGATCACGCCCGTGCAGGCGGCCGGGTACATCAGCGATGCATCGTTGTTGTTGCCGGCCGCTGCGACGCAGACGATGCCGGCGGCGAGGGCCTGGTCGACCAGGTCCTGGAAGAACGCGGCCGCGCCTCCGTCACCGGGACCGCCGAAGCTCATGCTGATCACGTCGGCGCCGCTTGTGATGGCGTAGATGAACGCCGTGGTGATCGCCGCGTCGGTGAATTCGCTGGCCGCGTTGGTGACCTTGAGCGGCATGACGAGGCAGCCCGGTGCGGCGCCGGCGATGCCGATCCCGTTGTTCGTCGCCGCCGCGGCGATGCCGGCGCAGTGGGTGCCGTGCCAACCCACGTCCATGCCCATCTCATAGTACGGATCGGGCCGGGCGTCGGCATCCTGGTTGCCGCAATCCCAGCCGCGTACGTCGTCGATGAAACCGTTGCCGTCGTCGTCGATCCCGTTGCCGGGGATCTCGCCCTGGTTGATCCAGCACTTGGCCGCCAGATCGGGGTGGGACCAGTCCACGCCGGTGTCGATGATGGCGATGACCGTACTCGGGTCGCCGGTCTCGAGATCCCAGGCTTCGGGCAGCGCCACGCCCGCGGCGTTGCCGGGTTGCAGATACCATTGGGTGCCGAAGTAGGGGTCGTTGGGGACCCAGAACAACGATCGCGTGCCGTTGACCATGGCGGCCACCACACCGGGCAGCGCCCTGAGGTCGCGGCAGGCCGCGGCGGGGTCGGCGGCGCCTTCGAGCAAGAGATACCGCCGGGCGAGCGGCGAGCGAGCGCCGGCCGGCACCAGCCAGCGGGCGCTGAGATCATGGTCCCGCAGCGCCGCGAGCAGCGCCGGGTCGGCGGCCTGCGGTCGATCGTCGCGGGCGGTAAGCAGCGCCGAGTCGTCGATGGCGATGAGGACACCTTGGCCTGCGGGCGCCGCCAGCAGCGAGGGGCAGAGCGCGAGGCTCCAAAACAAGGCGATCACAAGACGCATCACGGTCGCCCCCTTGGTTTGAGGTTGGACATTCAGGATACCACAGCCGCCCCCGCCGCGGGGCGGTTTTTCTGCACGATTCGACGTGGCCGGGGACCGGCGGATCTGCTAGCCTTATGCGCCACAGCGACAACGGTCGGCCGCGGGCCTTCCGCGCGCGGCCGCAACAAGAGGAGAAACCCCATGGGAGACAAGGGAAGCAAGGACAAGGGGCAGAAAGAGCCCAAGAAGGCGGCAAAACACACGCTGAAGGAGAAGAAGAAGCTCAAGGAGGAAAAGAAGAAAAACAAGGTAACCGGTCTTGTGCGTTGACCGTAGACCACGCGCGTACACGAGCAGGAGGTTGCCGATGAACAGCGCGCCCGGGTATGGATCGATGCAACGCTGGTGGGAACTCAAGCGCCGGGATTTCCTGAAGCTGAGCGCGGCGGCCAGCGCGGGCCTCGTGCTGGGCCGGCCGTCGTTCGGAAAGGAACAGGCGGCCGCGCCGCCCGCCCGCGCCCAGACTAACATCGACGCCGTGAAGGACGCACCGCGGGTCGCGTCGTCGCTGCCCGGGCCGTTGCCCGGCCGGGTGGTCGCCGTCACCGATGAACACGTCGTCGTCGACGGCACAGTCGACAAGGCCGCGGTCGCCGCGATGTTCGCGCGTGGACTGCAAACGCTGACCGGCCGCGACAACCAGGGCAGCTTCGAGCTGCTGCTGCGGCGCGACGACGTCGTTGGTATCAAGCCCAATCCCGTCGGCGCCGGTTTGATCTCGACGCGGCACGAGGTGGTCGACGCGATCATCGACTGGTTGACCGGATGCGGACTGCCGCGCGGCAATATCGTCATCTGGGACCGCTTCGAGTCGATGTTGCTGGAAGCGGGCTTCACGCCTGAGCGCTATCCAGGCGTCGGCATCGAAGCCTTGCAGATCATCGACGAGAACTTCGATCCCGAAAGCGGCGACACCACCGGTTACCTGGCAGCCGACGGCCGCCACCTGAGTTGCGACCGCTTCGACCCGGAGGTCGTCTACTGGGCCGACTGCGAGGCGCCGCAGGATGCCGCCTACTTGAACCAACACGTCTTCAACGATCAGCGCTCGCCATTCGGCAAGCTGCTGACGCAACGGTTGACCAAAATCATCAACGTGCCGGTCTTCAAGAACACGGGCAACGGGATCAGCATGGCCACCAAGAACATCGGCTACGGCGCCATCGCCAACACCGGCCGCCTGCATCGGCCGCTGTTCTTCGACGTCTGCACCGAGGTGCTGGCGTTTCCGGTGATCCGCGACAAACTGGTCCTGAATGTAACCGACGGCATTCGCGGCCAGTACGACGGCGGCCCGGGTCCGAACGCCGGCTTCATCTACGATCACAAGACGTTGTACCTGGCGACCGATCCGATCGCCCTGGACCGCACGTGCCACGATTTACTCGTCGCCAAGCGCAAACAGATGCAGGTCGACGTGAACGAGCATCCTCGATTCACCGAGTACCTGCGCTACGGGGAGCGCCTGGGGCTGGGGATCGCCGACCCGGCGCGGATCGAGGTCGTGACGGTATGAAAGCGGCAACGGCCGCTTGGCTGCTGTTGGCGGCGGTATGGGGCGGCGCGGCCTGCGGCGCCCCCGCCGACCGAGCCGGTGAAATGCCACCGATCGCCGCGCAAACGTCCGCCGCGGTGGGCGATGTCCTGGCGCAGGACGGCGACTTGTACTTCGCCCCCAACGGACTGTACGGCTACATCAACGGCGGCGCCGAACTATACTTGGAATTCGGCTTCGTCGGACTTGACGTCAAGCATTACCGCGTCGAGATCGCCGGCAAGGTTCACGACCTCGCCGTCGAATCATATCGCATGACCGATCCGGCGGCGGCTCTCGGCATCTACCTCGCGCGCAAAGGTCGCGAGACGCCGACCGCGGAGCTCGCCGCGCGCCACACCGCCAATTCTTACCAGCTCCTGGCCGTCCAGGGCACACTGTTCCTGCAGGTCAACAATTTCGGGGGCGACTCCGTCTGCCTGCCGGCCATGACCACACTGGCGGCGTCACACTTGGCGAGCGAGCCGCCCGTGCCGCCATTGGGGATCTGGGACCTGTTGCCGGCCGCGGGCCGCGTGCCGGGCAGCGAATTCCTGCTGCGCGGGCGCTTCGCATTGCAGCCGATCTACACGTTCGGCGAAGGGGACGTGCTGCTGCTGGAAGAAACCGGCGCGCTGGCGGCCGGCGCCCGCTACAGCGGCGGCCCGGGCGGGGACGTGACGCGGATCGCCGTGGTGTATGGCGCGGCGCAGGATGCGCGCCGGGCGCTTGCCAACCTGCGCGCGCAACGGGATCCGTACCTCGAGGTCGTGCGCGCCGACCTGCAGCGCCTTGTCCTGCGCGACTACGCGGGCAAGTACTCGGTCATCTGCCTCGTGGACTGGGGACTGGAGATCACGCTCTCGCTCGCGGCCGCGCCGTGACGGGAGTCGGCCCCGTCGCTTACGTTTTCTCAACGCCGGCCGAACTTCTTCAACCGATAGATCAGCACGTGGCGCGGCAACCCCAGGTAGGCGGCTGCCTGCGTCTTGTTGCCGCCGCAGTGCGCCAGCGCGCGCTGGATCAGTTCCCGCTCGAGCTTGGGGAGGTTCAGGCCGCCTTCGGGCAATGGGCCCACCAAAGGCGCGGTCGCGGCGTCGGCCGGCCGGCCGGCGCGCGAACCGACGGCCGTGGCGCCGCTCAGGCCGGCGGCGCTCTCGACGCGGTCCAGGTCGTCTAGCCCGAGCACATCCCGCCGGCGCAGCGCGATGAGCCGTTGGTTCAGGTTGCGCAGTTCGCGCGCGTTGCCCTGCCAGGGGCGCGCCGCCAGGTCGGCCAGCAAACTTGCTTCGGTGCGCACGTCCGCGCCGCCGTGCAACTTGGTGAAATGCTCCCATAACACGGCGATGTCTTCGGGCCGCTCGCGCAACGGGGGCACGCGTAGCACGATGATGGCGATGCGGTAATACAAATCCTCGCGAAACGCGCCGTCGCGGGCGGCGGCCACGAGATCTCGGTTGGTGGCGCAGATCAAGCGGAAGTCGACGTCCACCGGCCGCGTGCCGCCGACGGGGTCCACCTGGCGCAGTTCCAACGCGCGCAGCAATTTCGGCTGCAGAGCCGGCGGCAACTCGCCGATCTCGTCGAGCAGCAGCGTGCCGCCGTGGGCGGCGCGGATACGGCCGCCGTGGTCGCGGTCGGCGCCGGTGAACGCACCCCGCACGTGACCGAAGAGTTCCGACGCCATCAACTCGCCGGTCAACGAGCCGCAGTTGACCGCCACCAGCGGTCCTTCCCACCGCGGGCTCGCGTCGTGCACGAGCCGGGCGATCAACTCCTTGCCCGTGCCGCTTTCGCCGGTGATCAGCACGGGCGCGTCGGTGGCGGCCGCCCGGCGTGCCGCGTCGACCAACTCGGCCATCGCGCGCGAGCGGTAGACCAGCCCGGCGTCCGCCTGCCGCCGGCGCAGCAGCTCGCGCAGATTGGCGTTGTCGCGGCGCAGCGCGCTCTCGGCCAGCGCCCTGTCCACCGCGACGAGCAGTTCGGCGCGCTCGAAGGGTTTTAGCAAGTACGACGCCGCCCCTAGCTGCATGGCCGCGACCGCCTGGCTGACGGTGCCGTGCGCCGTCAACACGATCACAGGCACGCCCGAAGGCAACACCGCCTGCAGGACGTCCATGCCGTCGCGACCGGGCATTTTCATGTCGGTCACGACAAGGTCGAACCGTTCGCGCTCGCAGATCATCAGCCCCTCTGTGGCCGAGGCAGCGTCCGTTACGCCGTGACCGGCCTCCCGCAGGATGAAGCCGACCACCTCGCGCAAGTTGCGGTCGTCGTCGATCAGCAGCACATGCGCCATCGTTACCTTTCCGCGGCGGCGGGCAGGCGCACGAGCACCCGAGCGCCGCCCTGGTCGTTGCGGTCGACGGTCACGTCGCCGCCGTGATCGCGCGCCACGCGCAGACTCGTCGCCAGGCCGAGTCCCGTACCGCCGGAACGCGTCGTGAAGAACGGCGTGCCGAGGTTGCGCAGGGCGTCGTCTGCAAAGCCGGGACCGTTGTCGTCGATGGTGATCTGCCAGTCGCGACCGCAGCGCGCAATCACGAGGCGCACCGCGCCTGCCGGCGCCGGGCCGGCCGCTTCGGCGGCGTTGAGCCCGAGGTTCAACAGCAGCTGGCGGATCTGGGCGAGATCGCCGTCGCAGGCATGGGCCTGCGGCGGAACCTCGACGGCCATGCGCGGCGCCGCGGGGCGGTGGGCCAGCAGATCGCCGAGGCGGTACAACTCGTCGCCGAGGTCGAAGC